>NZ_DKSP01000030.1:11667-28803 GCF_002472745.1 Sphingobacterium sp. UBA7253
TCACCGATACAGAAGGCCTGGTTCTGGGCGTGGTAACCACTCCAGCAAATGTAAATGAAATTGCCAATCTTCAACAGGTAATATCTTCGGCTGACCTTCCAAAGGGCATCCATATCTATGCTGACAAGGGATATCGTTCCTCTAAAAATGAGGAATTGATCAAATCAGGAAAGCTAAAAAGCAGGATCTTGCATAAGGCAAAGAAAGGAACAGCGTTAACCGAAAGAGAGAAGTTAAGAAACAAACTGATCGGCAAGATCAGGTTCAAAGTTGAACGGACCTTCGGGAGCATCCGGCGATGGTTCAACTCAAGCTGTGCAAGGTATAAGGGGATCGCCAAAATGCATACACAAAATCTAATGGAAGCCATGGCGTACAATCTTTACAGATCACCTGGGATACTTGTGTCCAATGCAATAAAAAACACAAATTAAGCAGTTGAAAAGGCCTCAAAAAGAGGATTTTTCAAGAAAACGCAACTAGATTTCCGAATCCAAATCGGAAAAAACTGCAAAAAAAAGCAAAAATAACCGATCAGAAAATATCAACATTATTTTGCAACGGTCTTAAGTTATTATAGGAAATTAAAGGGGAAAGATCCCGATGTAAAATCGCAGCTAGAGTATTATAAAAAGTACTGGACTCCATAAAACTTTTCAATAATACTAATCGTATTACCAATTTTATTTTTAACAGTTTTTGGGCTTTGTGTGAATTTTGATGGCCTAGTACCGTTTGTTTTTCCGGTTATTACAATTCTTTTTTTTCTCGCATTCGCTATCCTTATAATACTTCCAAAAAAAAGGATGATCATGCGGTCAGCTCCTTTATCATTTTATTCTATTCTTTTGGAATTTACCCAAAATTGATCGTCCGAAAAGAAATTTTTGAAACTTCATTAAGCTTGAATAGTATTACGTTATACCCCTTTGTTTCCGTCCAAAAATATTCTGTAAACATTCATCTGGAGCATCCTGTGCTATCGGACTTTATGTTTACTTCCTGTGGGCCATGCCTTAAAAATTAACATATTTACAGGCAATCATGATCCGCTTATCAGTAATAAAATACAAGACCATCTCTTTTCGCAGTGATTTCCTTTAATTGATCATAGTCCATATTCAAACATTGATATAGCGTAAAAATCACACCTGAGCGCATGGAATAAATTTCATCGGGAAGTCGACCCAAATTTGTACCGTTCAAAATAACGTTATTCACGGCCTTCAAAGCACAAATCTCTACAGGAAATTTCTTGAGCTTGCTATAATTGAAATCCAGTTTTAGCAGACCGTCCAATTGTCCAAAACTGCTTGGAAAATCAGTAATCGAAGATGCCCTTGCATTGATTTCCTTCAGGCTCTTAAGTTTTCCGAATGTTTCCGGTAGAGTTGTCAGTCTACTATTCTCCATATTCAGATAGGATAAACTACTTAATCCGCCGAACTCATCTGGAAGCTTCTCTACAGAAGGGGATAGCCAAAGATCTTCTAATTTTTTAAGGTTACCTATCGAAGCCGGTAAAGTTTTAAAATTACCGCCCACTAACCAGAATCTAAGATTAGACAAGTTCCCAATATTATCAGGAATAGATTGCAAGCTTTCTCCTTGAATCCAAAGTTGTTTTAAGCTCTTGAGGTTACCAAAAGATTGTGGCAGTTGCTGAAGCCTACTTTCTCCGTAAATTTCAAGCGTGTCCAACTTAGTCAAATTATCGATATCCGAAGGCAAGGTAACTGGTGATGATCCCGGATAAACAAAACTAAAACGTGCAAACCTCAAATTACGGCATTGACTCAAACTTGATGGGATATAAGCCTGTTGCGCGAGAACTTCCGTAGACACCAGTTTGGTCAAGTTTCCAAAATCTGAAGGAAGCTGGGTAACAAAGCAATCGAGGTGTTTTAAATTGACCAGTTTACCCAACGTGCCGTTGAAGTCTACATCGCCGACATACCGCATAATAAGGGTTTCGAGCGACTTTAAATTTCCAAAAGTTTTTGGCAATACCACGGTATATCCCAAATCGGGGGTTCGCATCGGTGTCAGGTGAAATGATTTCAGTTTGGTCAGATTGCCAAAATTATCAGGAATAGTAAGATAATAGCCAACTCTGTCTAGACTAAGTTCTTCAAGGGCAAGATAATGATCGCCAAAAATAGTCGGAACATCTTTCAATGAAGATCCACCTAAAATAAGCTTCCTTAGATATTTAAATGCCTTAAGCGCAGGAAAAGAGCCCGGGTCATTAAAACGATGTGCTATACCTGAAGCCTGCATATTCATTTCAATAATATGTCCATCCTTATCTTCAACAACACGCCCACCGCGCCCCATTTGCAATTCATTTAATGCCTCGTCTTCTTGATATTCGCCAGTCTGTACCTTTTTGGTAAACTGATAATTTTTCCCAGCATAAGTCATCGTATAGGTAACTTGATAGCTGGTATTGGAATAACCATGCAATTCAATGGTTGGATTTTCTTCTACCGGTCTGGCCCAACCATCGTGGTATGTGCTATGTAGATGACCATAAGCTTTATCGAAAGACCATTTACCTTTATATTTCGGATCCACGGCAAAGTGAAGTATCGTCTTAAAGGATGAAGGTGTGTTTTCTTTAATATCGATATGTAACTCGGGTATTTTAACATCGACTGTGGCCGTATTACTATTACCGCTACCTTTTACCGTCCAGGTAAGGATATATTCCTCTCCAGGCACTCCCCTAAAAAACGAATTAGGGTTATTAGGGTCGTCGATTTTCACATAATCTTCCACTACAGTTCCTTTTGTTATACTCCATGTACCTGTTTCCCCTTTTTGTAAGGCGCTACCCTTTAGCTGGACGGTGAATTCGTCATATAGTTCAGTGGGCTCGGCCTTAGGTTCATATACTGTTTTCAGTACATCCTGGTATTCCTTCTTTGAACAGGCTACAAATAAAAAGCTTTCAAAAAAAACACAAAGAAATGAACACCAAAATAATGTAGACTTATTATACATGGATATTAAGGTTGAGTTGTAAAATTAAATATTGCTGAACGTACTGAATTCCCGTTGCTGTCGTTAACAATCAGTTGATAATAGTATTTTTTCGATTTTTCTAAAGGGGAAAAGAACACACTATACTTATTGTTATTTTGACTCACGGCATTGTAGATTTTTCCTCCGGTCTGTTTGTACATAACAGCAAGATCATCGTGTACATATACTTCAACTTTACTATATGGATACGAAGCAAGTGTAAAAGACAGTATGTACTGGCCTTTATCTAAAGTAACTTTATTTTGAATATCTGCAAAAGCATCTATTTCGTTATATACGGTTTCCTTTTTGCAGGAGCTCATAAGGACTAATAAAACTCCTATAAACCAGCATATACAGTTGTTATTGGATAGACATTTCATAAATTGAGCCTTCTAAAAAGTTAATATCAGCATTGAGGTAATACTTGTCTTTATAAGTGAACATTCCGCCAAAATACATATGATTTCCATTAATACTTAAATAGATAGGACTTAGCGTGTTTTTTACTATGTTGTACATCATAAAATTATTGACGTCCAATGCCAGTAATATATCACCATTAAAATTTATGGCACCTACTGGCGCATAAGGATAGGTTTGATTTGTTGTTCCGACACGATATAATTCTGTAAGTTTAAATGTGTTCGCGTCAACAGCATATATCGTTAAGGTATACCCGATATTGAAACCTTGGTCAAATACATTTGAAACTCCAAGTGCATATAATCTGCCTTTAACTGAGACAAAGCATTCACTGGAAAAATTAGTATCGAAAGTGGCGATCTCCTCAAATTTATCTTTTGTCGGGTTATATTTGGCGACAATATTCTTTATTCCACGAGAATTCACTGTAAGTGTATACGTTTGGTAGACCGCATTATTGTGCACAAAGATACTATGATTACTATAACCGTGCGATTCTTTAAGTTGGGGCCGGCTAAAATAGTACTTTGAAAATTCGCGTTTTTCAATGTCAAAAGCTTGACAAAACAACTCATAACCATTGAAAAGGTCCGGCTCTAGCGAAGGCAAAATATGGCTAACTGGAAGTGCAAGAAAAAATATTTGATTTCCAATGGATACGGACTTTGGCGGAATAACCCCCATCGTATCGGGAATATGAGCAATATTCTGCAACCGGCTCGTTTCAGGATCAAAATGTGAAACAGAATTGTTCCAAAAATAATAGATTTGGTCATTGCAGATCGAAGGATAATTAGTTCTCCAGTTCGTCTTTTTCAGTCCTATGGCCAATGTATTTCCCTTATAAATAAAATCAATAGCCTGACCAATGATCTCTTTCTCTTTATAAATCACGCGCAACATATAATTTCCGTCTCGATACGGATAATAACCCGTTAGACTGATCTGATAGGTTCCATTTTTCGTTGCAATGGGATAGTTCATGTGAAGCGTGTCCATTCCAAATAGAAATTTAATATCTCTCAGATTAATATTATTAAGATTCTTCCCTTCAACCACAGTCCTAAACTGGCCCCTTTCATCATACTCTGCCTCTGTATTTGGCCAAAAGAGCGTAAAATCTTCTGGGAATGGAGCAGTTGTGGTTATTTCAGTTTTACGCTCAGATTCTATTGTGTTGCCATTATACTCGATGTAAGGCACCAAAATATAAGTAGATTCGGAATCCAGTTCATTCAATGTGAGTCGAAACATATCGCCTTCACGAACAGCTTCAACACTTTTTCCTTGACTGGGATTATCTTTTTTATAGTACCTGACGCCCGATTTTGTATATCCTAGACTGGAAATCTGATAGGTCATTGAAATTTCTTTATCCCGGACACTAGTGATGGCCTCATTAATAATCCTTGGAAAAACCTCATTTTTTTCAGTTTTACAGGCCGACATAAGAAAAACAAGCCCCAGTAGACAAAGGTATTTGTTAAAGTTGCCCATTTGATTTTGTTTTAATATAAATGAAATTCAAATTTTCATAGGACCAGGTTTGTATATAATAGAAAAACAGGTTGTATGAATTATCGACATTCTGGGTCATATTTTTAAACATATGCATCTCCAAATTAGGATATTGTAAAGTCGATAAGAGCTTCAGATCACTGTCATACTTATTTATAGTACCATAAGTGGATATTCCACCACCTTCTTGCTGTCCATAGACCACAATATTGTTATCATTATCAAAAAAAGCTCCTGCTGGCTTTAAATTGACGTACTCACCCAATTTTGCCTTGACATTGCCATTCTTATCAAATTTGACATACCTTAACGAATAGGAATAGAAGTCAAAACCCCAGAGATAAAAAATATCATTTTTATCTTTCAGTAAAATAGGCATATGGTATTGACGTTCGTAATCGCCAGGAAGCTTTCCATCAAACTCAAAAGTAGCCAGCACATTACCGTCCCGATCTGTTTTTTGCACCTTAATTTTTGATGCTTCAGAATCAAGCAAACTATAATAGATCTGTTGCGCATTGTCTAACTGAATTGAAGAAATGCCAACGGAGCTATTTTTACGTTTCCAAACAACTTTAAAGTCGCTGGTAGTAACCTTTAACAGCTCTCCCCCACCTGTACCCATGATCATGTTATGTGACGCGTCAAACTGAACTGATGAAACGTAATCATTCGGAGACAAATCTATCGAAACGGGCTTCTCCAGTTTCAGTTTACCATTCGTCTGATCAATGACATAAATATCGTGTTTAACAATAATGAAAGCTTCATCTTGCTTAGAAGGCAACACTACATGTGGTGGTAAATCATAATAATTTAGATCCTGGATCAAGCGATACCATATAATCTGGCCTTTATTATTTGTACGATATACAATCAGTTTAAAATTTGTTTCTCCCCCCTCATGCTGCAAAAATGTACAGATTAAATGTCCACCATCTTCCAGAAGACGGATGCTATTATTGCCCGTTATACGTGATTGCGTATGAATTTTGTATTCAACATAAGTACTTCCGTTAGTTGTGCTGCCTCCAACAGTTCTTGCATCTATGCTTTGTTCTTGTGTTATTCCCGTTTGGGAACTCGCAATTACACGGATCTTATAATTTGTATCGCCAAGCAAATTAATTAAGCTGTATTTTGTTATACTAAGATCCTTCGCTACAAGCTTATTATCGACATATATCGCATAGGATACTGGCTTAAAATGCGAACTGTTCACCTTATCCCAAGATAACTCTATTAAATCTTTGTTTGCAGCACTTACAACAAGATTCAAAGGATTTAATATTTCTGCCTGATCAATATATTCATCGGTTTTGCTCGCAATATTCTCCTTCTTGGAACATCCTCCAATTAATAAAATTAGAATTAAGAAAAATAGCTGAGCACAATGGTAAAAAATAGCTCTTTTCATAAAATGAAGTTACTCACCAAAGATATTAAAAAGGTTGTATCAAAAGCATTTTTTTAAACATAATTAATTGATGCATTAATTAGGCCAAATAATTCTCTACAATATTTAATAGACCTTTATGAGATTATCGTGCCCCACAAGCAAATTCCATCTATACACACACCTATATTATCTGATTGTACAGCATTATAGGATGAAACATATCTTTTACTTCACCGTTAATTTGACGCTTGCTTTCTTCAATCCTTTTCCTTCTACTTCTGCTATAATTTCCCCAACAGAGTCTCTGCTTTCAACAAGAAAAACCAATTGACCATTAAAGCACTTCATGAAAGGCTTCTGAAATGATTCCAAACTTGTTGGATCTCCATTCGCCACAGCCTTAAAAGCCCCCTGCCCTTTTACCTTGAATTTTAATTCTCGGTCTTCGCCTGTCACTATATTCCCCTGTTTATCAACCAGCGTAGCTGTGATAAAAGCAATATCTTTTCCATTTGCTTTCAATTGTTTCCGATCAACGTCTAAACGTACAGTATATAACTTACCTGCCGTCTTTACACTATCTCTTGCAGCTATATTTCCTAAAGAATCATAGGCAACTACCGTAACCGTACCCGGTTCGTATTTAGTATCCATCCACATCAAACGATAGCGCTTTTGACGCATAAAATCATTTTGTGCCTTTTTATCGTTAGAATTTACCAAGGTAACATCAAAATCTTTCTTTTTTACTCCTTGACTTTTTCCATTGATAAAAATTTCCGCTGCAGGGTAATCTGTATAGACAAAAATTGGCGTTTTCTGTCCTTCGCGTCCCTTCCAGTTCCAATGAGGAAGAATATGAAGTGTATGCAATTCCTGGTTCCAATGGCTACGATAAAGATAATATCGATCTTTAGGGATACCGGCAAGATCTACAATACCGAACAAAGAACTATGACTTGGCCAATCTGTATAGTAGGGTGTCGGTTCGCCCAAATAATCGAACCCTGTCCAGACAAATTCACCTATTGCGTAAGGTAGATCGTCATGCTGAATAAAGTTATCTTCAGGCAAATCCGACCAGGAACAATGCTCTACATCATAACTCGAAGCCTGATGGTCGTCATATTTTGCCATCGATTTTCGTTCAACGGGAAATTTATAAACACCTCTAGAACTCAAAGTAGACGCAGTTTCAGTACCAAGAATTAACTGCTGTTGTAACTTTTTATAGGCTTCGGGGTATTTAAATGGACGATAATTAAAGCCTGCAA
Organism: Sphingobacterium sp. UBA7253; assembly: GCF_002472745.1. Taxonomy (NCBI): domain Bacteria; kingdom Pseudomonadati; phylum Bacteroidota; class Sphingobacteriia; order Sphingobacteriales; family Sphingobacteriaceae; genus Sphingobacterium; species Sphingobacterium sp. UBA7253. The sequence continues at coordinate 19,312 of NZ_DKSP01000030.1, forward strand.
CATCCATCGTTGAGGCAAAGCTACTATTTATAACCGCATCAGGGTTGTCCATCCCCTGGGTAACTGGGCGAGATGGATCCTCACGATGGCAAATATCTTGCAGATATCTCGCGACCTTAGATCCGTCAGGACTTCCTTGTTCGGGTACTTCATTTCCAATACACCACATCACAACGCTTGGATTATTGCGGTAATGCCGTATCAGATTTACAAGATCTTTTTCGGCCCAATCGTTAAAATATTGATTGTACCCATTCTTCATTTTGGGAATTTTCCATTCATCAAAACTTTCCGCCATTAGCATAATACCCATTTCGTCACAGGCTTGCACCAGCTCCGGAGCCGGCATATTATGGGAAGTGCGAATGGCATTAACGCCCATATCTTTCATTATTCGTAACTGCCGCCTAATAGCGGCATCATTCACAGCTGCTCCCAAAGGCCCCAAATCATGATGCAAACACACTCCTTTAAATACGGTCAGCTTTCCATTCAAATAAAACCCTTTATTGGGTACCATAGCAATGCTTCTGATTCCAAATACGGTTTGATATTTATCGATTAATTTGCCGTTCTGATAGAGCTTGCTGACAGCTTTATATAAATTGGGGGATTGCAATTCCCACAATTGTGGTTTCTCAACGAACAATTCCTGTTGCATCTGCTGGATCTGGTAGTTGCCTATCTGATCATTCTTCTTCGCCACGATGCGTCCATGGCTATCGATAAGAATAGTTTCTAAGGAAAGAGAATCTTTCGACAGATCTATACCGGCTAAATCAGTCCGAACCTGAATTCGCGCGAAATCCTTTGTGATCTCAGGCGTCGTAATATAGGTGCCCCAATGTGCAATACTTGTTTTTTCAGTGATCTCCAATCGAACATTTCGATATAATCCTGCGCCAGGGTACCAGCGGGATGACTCAGACTTATTTTCTAATCTTACCGCGACCAAATTTTGACCCGGACTCACATACTCGGAAACGTCAAAATAAAAACTATTATAGCCATAAGGCCAATTGCCGACCTTTTTCCCATTCACAAAAACGACAGCATTGCTCATAGCACCATCAAACTGTAAAACCGTGCGCTTATTTTGAACGTTTTGTGGCAATTCAAATTCTTTACGATACCAGCCAACGCCTACAAACGGAAGTCCACCAGTCCGACCTGCATGTTCCAATGCTTCCTTTTGTCCATCTTGAGCAATAGCCATATGCTGCTTATCATTGTTGGCACTAAATGGGCCATAAATTGCCCAATCATGCGGAACACGAACAGTCTGCCATTCGCTTGTAATCAATCCGATATCAGCGAAGTTTGGCTGATCATGTTTTGTAAATTTCCATCCATCCTCGAGCATGGTTACTATTCGTTCCTGAGCAAATAAAGTATTTGGTCCAATAGATATTATTGCACATAGTATAAATTTCAGTCCTCGGGTTGAAAAAATGGATAAATAAGATTTAGATTCTTTTTGCATCTATAGCATTTTAAGGTTGAGTTTGTTCATAAAAACAAATTGAAGATCCGAAAATACAACTTATGTATAACATAATAAAATTATTCAGATCTTTTGTGATTGGAATTAAAGCTGAAATCATAATGTGCTATTCAAATGCTCCTTTTTCATTGAAATAGAGTCCCAGCTGTTCTATTTGCGGGTTTAGGCGAGATTGTAAAATGTTGATTCTTAATCTCTGGGCACTAACTGTCGGAAAAGTCAATAAACGTTTGTTACCGATAGTAGTTCCTTTCGACACTTCTCTCCAGACTCCATCTTGCCAGATCTCCAAATTAAATCGCTCGACACGTTGCCCTAAAGCGATGGTTTCCTGTAAGGAAAGAACGTTGAACGCGGTTGCTTTAGGTAGGGTATATTCAAAAGTTGCTATGCTGTTTTTTTCATCTTTCGTCGTCCAAAATGGCATTTTTTTCCATTTTTTTAAAACGAGGCCTGCAGTATGGAGTTTAGCTTTGCTTAAAAGATTTTTCGAAAACAATGCTGTGCGCCAGTCATTCCACTTTTTTAAATTTGCAGCATCTACCGAATGAATCAAACCTGCAGTTGTTGGTGGAATATTAAGCAACAAGACACCATTTTTCCCTACCGAATTAAAATAAATATCCATCAACTTACCCGGGCTTTTGACTTTGTTATCCTCTTCCTCGTGATAGAACCATCCCGGGCGTATAGAAACATCAGTTTCCGCTGGGTACCATACCAGCCCTTTTGCCTCTTTGATCCTTTCTCTGCTCCCAAGATCTTTATTACGCATATCTCCGGCCGGTTTAATATTCATCTGCTGTTGCGATCCTGCAGCTATCTGATTTTGTGCTAGATTACTAGCCGGTACAACTGACCATTCTGTGTCCCGTCCATACCCCGTTTCTGTACCGACCCATCTTACATCGGGTCCCATAACTGCGATAACGGCCTCAGGTTGTTTTTCACGTATAACCTGATAATAACGATTCCAATCGTATTCCTGCTTTTTACCGTTAGGTCCCTCTCCGTTAGCACCATCAAACCAAACTTCATCAATCTGACCATATCGGGTCAGTAATTCGCTCAATTGGGCAACAAAAAAATCATTATAAGCTTCTGACCCATAAGAAGCTTCATGTCGATCCCAAGGGGAAAGATATACCCCCAACTTCATATCGTATTTTTTACAGGCCGCAGCAAGTTCGCCAAAAATATCTCCTTTTCCCTTTTTGTAAGGAGAATTTTTAACCGAATAGTCTGTTGTATTCGTTTGCCAGAGGCAGAAGCCATCGTGATGCTTCGCCGTAAGAATCAAAAGTTTGATTCCACCTTCCTTTGCTGTCCTAACCCATTGTTCTGCATCTAATTGCGTCGGATTAAATAATTTTGGATCGTCTTTCCCTTCACCCCATTCCTTATTTGTGAAGGTATTGATCCCAAAATGGAGAAATCCGGTCACTTCCAGCTTTTGCCAATCAAGCTGTCTTTGGGTCGGTATCACGTTGGCAGCTTTGGTTACAATAGCAGATTCTGATTCTCCGGGTTGTAATGCAATCATATTTTGAGCCGAAGCATGAAAAACCGCTGCCAATAACAGTAATGTAATTGTATTAATTTTCTTCATTTGATATTTATCTGACAAAAATAAGATAGCCGGAATAATCTCCGAACTATCTTATCTTCAAAGTTTTCGTAAAGGTTCCGACCAATTATTGATTGGCTCCCTGATTGGCAACTAAAGGCCAATTCGGATTTTGATAAATAATTGAACCAGCTGGGCTACCATCTGTTGAAGTTATGCTCAAATGACTTATGGCTATAGGAGACAAATAGTGGGCACTGGTCCAGCTATAGCCTTTTAGAACAAGATTGTTAGCCGAAAGATTAATCCGATAGGGTCTTAAATATTGACTTTCCTGTGGTGAGGACACATTTGCGGTTTTTCCTGCTGTGCCGGGTACGATTAAAGTCGATACACCTTTATCTTTGTACCAGTCTTGCATAGGCCCCCACAGTCTCATCCCTTCAATAATGTATGGATTGCTTGCCAATTGATCCAACGCCCGCCAACGCCTAAGATCATTAAATCTAAATCCCTCAGCAACTAGTTCTAAACGGCGCTCCCTTCTAATATTATAAAGAAGTTTGTCGGATAGTAACTGCCCAGCAGAATATGCTGCAAAATCACCTTGAGCTTCCTTTTGCATGTCTGTCGCATTTACGGTTGCCATAAAATCTGTATTTACACCTGCTCTTTCTCTGATTTTTGTCCAGTAACTATTCGCTTTTGCATCGATCATTCCCTTTGCAAGATAACTTGCTTCAATATAGTTTAAATAAGCCTCAACAGCACGAAATATAATTGAGCCTGTGGTACCAGTCTGTCCCTCAGCTTGGGCAAAAAGATAACTCATTCCTTTTTTCACGGCATAACCTGTCACGTACCTTGTTTCGGCTAGTCCGATAATATCTGGTCTCGGCTCTGTCTGTACAGCACCTGTCGAAGAAATCTGGTTGGTATAACTCAATTCACCAGGTGCTTTCATAAAGAGCTGTAAGCGATTATCCCGATTTTTTTTGACGAGGCTGATGGAATCGTCGCCTGCATAACCGGAGTTCGAAACATAAATAGGCAGTCCGTTTTTCATCGTAAAATTTTCCACAAGGCCTCTTGAATATCCAGAATTTCCGCCATTACGGTTCATGTAGTGATTTACAGCATGCGTAATTCCTAAAGGCATTGAATAACTCCGCCATAAAAGTACTTCGCTGTAACCATTTAGATTCTCGTCGCCAAACATTTTGAAATAGGGGTTCGAAGATGAATTATAACCATCATCCTTTGTATTTCCGACAAGTTCGACTGCATCGGCTACCTGAGCAGCTGCAGTCATCGACTGTTCTAAGAAATAATTGATCTCATTATCGATATTGATCGAAAAATTTGGGTGCGATTTTGCGCCCGGCCAGCCAGTTCCGCCAGGGACGAAAGCAGTTCCTTTGTGGTATTTTAGCCAAGAGCCTTCAAATAACCCTACACGAGATTTAAAAAGTAAAGCGGCCTTTTTTGAAATACGGTTTTTTCCGTCAGGGGCTACATCGTTCAACAACGTAATTGCCGAATCCAAATCAGAAAGAATAAATCTAACCACCATATTTCTAGGTTGTCGAATGGAAGTAGCCGTCAGCTCCTCCATATTATCTTTGAGTGTATTTTTAACAATCGGAAAATCACCCAGCGCCTGTACTTTATTAAAATATTCATACGCTCTCAAAAAATACGCTTCACCCACATAATGAGTTATATTTGCTGAATTTCCTGTTAACTTACCGCTCTTCCATTTTGGAAGTACCTGTTCGAGAAAATAGTTCAACTGTCTAATCTGAGCAAAATCCCATTCGCCGCCCGAACTCGGCACACGCCATTCTCCCGGAACCCAACGAGTCGAATAACTTGAAGTCACCTGGTTATCGGTACCGTTATCGTTGGCAAATGTGCCAAGCCCCCAGCCAGAATGGGATGGAAAGGCATAACGTCCAACCGTATATGCGGCTAAATCAGCTTCGGTATTTAAATATTCCTGCGGCGTTACATTGGATAAGGGTTCCCTGTCCAGATACTTGTTACAGGAATGCAAAGTGAACAGCACGGTCATCGATAACAACCAAGAAATTGTAGAAAAATAATATGTCGTTTTCATATATATCTAATTAAAAATTCAAGTTAAGGCCAAAAGAATAAGTCGTCGAAAATGGATATGTTTTTCCATCGTTCCATCCTCCTAGTCCAACGGTTTCCGGATCAAAAACCTTAGCCATTTTGGTAAAAGTCAACAAATTCTCACCTGATGCATAAATACGAATTTTGGTAAATCCTATCTTGGCCAATAGCTGTGGAGAAAACGTATATCCAAATTGAGCATTCTTTAAACGTAAATAAGCGGCGCTCTGCAAATATTTAGTTTGTGTTTGCTGATTTTTTGAGGTGTTAAAATAAGGTCTTGGTAAATAGGAATCTTTATTAACACCTAAAACACCGTTCTGTACCATCGTGGAATTCTCATCGCGGTAGAAGTTCATATTCTCAACAAATCCAGCAGACTGCCACATCCCGCCATTCGCCCCCCAAAAATATGGGCCATTGGGCATATAATCGCGTTTTCCAACACCTTGCAAGAAAATCCCTAAATCGAATCCACTATAATTGAAATTTAAATCAAAACTATAACGATAGCGTGGGGCCGAATTTCCTATAATTGCCAGATCCCCTGGGTTCGCCAACGTATTGGCTCCATTATTAACCTGACCGTCCCCGTTGAGATCAGCATACATAATATCCCCAGCTTGCCAGTTTGTCCCGAAAGACTGTTTGGCATTAGCGAGGTGTGCAGCCATTTCTTCTGCGCTCTGTGCTATTCCTAAAGTTTGATATCCCCAGATCTCCCCATTCTTGCGGCCATCGTACCAGGTACTCAACGTACCTGTAGGATTAGGATATTTGGTGACTGTCTGACGGTCGTCGGAAAGGACAGCTCGCGCGCTATAATTCAATTTACCGATATGATCTTTCCAATTTAACTCAATTTCAAAGCCTCTGGAGTTCATCTCGGCATTGTTTAATCGCGGCACAGCTGTACCCAAAATAGCGGGAAGTTCTGGTGCTGGTCCTATCATATCGAATGTATTCCGACGATAGACTTCAAGAGATAAACCTAAACGATTGGAAAGTGCCCGCAGATCCAACCCCACATTCCAGCTTGATACACGCTCCCAGGTCAAAGTTGAGGCAATAAGCCCAGGTGCACTGGCTGTATTTGTTTTTTGTCCATTCAAAAGCCAGGTACCATTAGCTATACTTACTGGCATTGTTGCATAAAAAGGATACCAATTGTCCGTATATTGGTTTCCCAACTCGCCATAGGAACCACGTAACTTAAACATGGAAACATGCTCCTTAATAGGCCAAAATGACTCATTTGCTACATTCCATCCAGCGGAAACTGAGGGGAAGAGATTCCAGCGCAAATCTCTTGGAAAACGTGAAGAGCCGTCGTATCGTCCGTTAGCCTCAAAAAGATACCTATCTTTGTAGCTATAGTTTAATCGTCCAAAAAAACCAGCGGTAGCCCAATGTTGATAGCCCCCAGAAGCCCTTGGATTGGTGGTGGCAGTATTCAATGTCGGTATATTATCTGTGATCAGATCGCTCATGCTTCCATTGAGATCTCTATACTTATTGAGCTCTGAATTGAAACCAGCCAAAATTTTGAAATGATGATCATCGTTGAGGTCAAAGGAATAATCTGAAAAGAAATTTGTACTGAAATATTCGTCTTTGCGATTGTATTCAGACACATTGGTATACCCCGCAGCATTGTATCCTACTGCAAGGAGAAACGGGTTTCCTTTTGCATCATTTGAATAAGCTTTCAAAATTTCGGCATGGTCATTTTGAGTCGTAATGCGGTAATTGACATTTCCTGTTATATTCCAGTTTTTGATTGGCTGATAATGTAATTGTAGCTGCTGATAAAGAAAATCTTTCTGAAATTTTGAACGTCCTCCTTGCTGCAGCTGCAATATTTCACTTGGTTCGGAATAATTTCCATTTGGGTCGTACAAAGGTATCGTAGGCCATCTTCTCGCTATATTATGATAATATAAATCATTCATATGGCTTGCTTTTTCGTAGTCTTCACGTACAAAACGCGTATTGTACATGAGGTCCACCTTATCGCTAATCTTTGCATTGATTTTCGTAGCTATCGAATATCGTTGAAAATTATCATTGGCAAATCTGTTCAAACCATTTTGATCCATGTAATTTGCAGAACTATAAAAATTTAGCTTTTCAGTACCGCCATTCAAACTGAGCGTATGTTCATGGGAAGTTGTAAAGTCCCTATAAAACTCTTTAAACCAGTTTGTATTCCCATTAGATCCCGTATAGTATTGAAATCTGTCACTAGCATTTGGGGTAGTTGTCGTTTCTATTTCTCCTTTCTGATAAGCGTCAATCCGTTCCAATACCTCCTGCGAAAATTTTGCACCCTCACCATCGTTTGCTGCGACTTCATTAAAATAGTAAGCAAATGTTTTGGAATCTAACATCGTTGGTAGCCCTCTTGGCTTGCCCAGTCTTATATTATTGTTATAATTTGCTGTTATCTTCCCCGATTTTCCAGATTTTGTTGTAATGAGGATAACTCCAAAAGGTGCCCTGGAGCCGTAAATAGCAGAAGCTGCTGCATCTTTAAGCACGGTGATATTTTCAATATCCTGAGGATTCAGCGCATTCATATTACCTTCCATCCCATCAATTAAAACCAAAACTGATGAACTCGACCCTACGCCTATCGTCCCCGCACCACGGATATTGACGCTTAGATTTTGATTTAGCTCGCCGCCCAATCCAGTTGTCTGTAAATTCAACCCAGGAATCATGCCCTGCAGCGCCTGTCCAACATTCTGCACAGGTCTTGACTCTAACTCTTTACCATCAAGGGAAGAAACCGCACCAGTCAAATTTGCCTTCTTTTGAGTTCCGTACCCCACTACGACAACTTCTTCCAAGGCTCTATCCTGACTGGCCATTGTCAACAGCATTGGGTTGCGACTAGCGTTTTCACTTAAAGAAGCATACCCCACATAGGAAAAATCCAAAATAGATTTTTCATTTGCTACTTTTAAAGTAAATGTTCCGTCTTCTGCTGTCAATACAGTATTTGAGGTACCTCTTTCTGTCACAGTCACACCCGCAATTGGTTTTCCCGATGCATTCAAAACTGTACCTTTAATCTCTATCTTTTCTAATTTTTGATTTGGGATATTTTTGAAACTATTCCTTTCCTGTGGTTTAACAATAATAGTTTTACCTTCAATCACAAAATCTAGATCCTGCTCCGTGAGCGCTTTTTTCAACACTAACCTCAAATCCAATTTGGAACCAGAATAAGAGATTAATTTTTTGTTTTGCAAAATATCCGAATCATAAATAATCTGATATCCCGTTTGTTTACGTATCTCTTTTAGGACCTCTGATAAGGTTGCATTTTTTAGATTGAGGTTTAATTCTTGTGCCTTGGCTAAGGGAAGGCTTTGGAGAGCTATTAAACCAAGGATAGTACCTATTCTTGACGATCGCTTTAGAAAAGTTAAAGCAGATTGGTCCCGAACAAACCAAAATTTGTTTTTTCTCAGGTGAAATTTTTTATTCATATTTTTAGGCTTTATTGTAAAAGGGGCATTATTCCCATTCTTACAATAAAGAGTCTCCCAAACGCGATTACCCTAAAAAATTTTTTTAAAAAATTAATTCATGACCTTTTAACGTGATGTTCAAATTGCCTGATCTTTTTATGAGATCCAAAATCTCAGAAAACGAGCGATCTCTTTTAAGAAAAAGTGTAAAATTTCGATTGGGAACTTTATTGGGATCAAAATGAATCGGATAAATATTAGCGAGATCTGAGAGAATATAGCGCAAGCTTTTATTTTCGTAATACAAATTACCATCTTTCCACGATGTATAATCTTCGGTTATAGCAGTTGTTTTATCAATAGATCCTTGATCATCCAGCATGGCTCTCTCTCCAGGAACAAGAAACTCATTTTTTCCTGATTTCATACTTCTCAAAGCTATACTTCCTTCTGTTAATACAGTCTGCTCGATCTTTTCACGAGACAAAACATTAAACTTAGTACCTAATACAGCTATCCGCTGTTTCCCTGTCAGAACAGTAAATTCCTGTTTAATACCAGCCTGTTGTCTCTTTGCAACCTCAAAAAAGGCTTCCCCTTTTAAACTTAAAATCCGATTTTTTAAAAAATCACCTTTGTAGCTTAGCTCGGAATTGGAATTAAGAAATACTATAGTTCCATCTTTTAACAAAACCTTATACAATCCACCAACCCCAACGCGCAGAACAACATCATCAAATTCGGAGGTTGATGATTCTGTCGGTTCAATAATCAACATATCTTTCTTTTTACTGACTTTGAAA
>NZ_DKSP01000030.1:28856-31992 GCF_002472745.1 Sphingobacterium sp. UBA7253
GACTTTGAAAGGTTTGTTTTTATTATTCTCCCATTCAACAAGGGAAATGGGCCTTGACCCTGAAATTGTGATATCTCCAGCTGTAATATCCGCATAAATATGCTCAGATTTTTGGGGGGAGATATTAATGGAACGAGAATAAAAAAAGTATAAGCTAGCAGAACAAATAGATAAAACAAAAAATAGGATAGCCCCATTCAACAAACGCTTTTTACGTTTCTTTCTACTAATCGTTGTTAGAATACGATCAAAAGTCTGTTTTTTTATATCTTCTCTATCGTTAAGGGGCATATGCTTATAATACGGATGAATTTGAAAGATTTTAATTTGTTAATATGACAAAATAACGAAAAGGTGAATATAATTATAAGGCTTTTCGTAATTTATTCAAGACTTTTGATATATGATATTCTACAGATTTGATACTAAGGTTCATTTTTTTGGCGATTTGTTTGTAGGATAAATCATCTTCGCGACTCATGATAAATATTGCTCTTGTTTTGGTAGGAAGTCTCGCTAATAATCCATCAAGCTGATCAGAGAGTTCTTTATATGAAAGCTCATCATGCTCAACAGCTATGTCTAACAACAGGTGTTCCTCTAATTCATTTAACCTACGTAATTTCCCCAGCAGTTTAAAACATCTGTTTTTTGTACAAATGAATAAATAATCTTTTAACGATGATTGGATGTTTAATCTTTTATGACGGGCCCACAACTCAGTAAAGACATCATGTAAAACATCTTGTGCTAGTGATTCTTCCTTCATCAATCGTAAAGCAAAGGTATAGAGGCCATCCCAGTAAAAATTATATACTAAGGAAAATGCTTGCATATCTCCGTCTTTTAGACAGCGCAAAATTTTGTGCTCTATTTGACTTTCCACTTGATTCGATTCCATATCGGTAATTAAATTGTTCTTCAATGGTTAGCAGATGTTTAAGACTAATTGGTTAGATTATGAAAAATGCCAACAATATTATGTATTACATAAATACAATATTAATATTTTTTTATAAATGTATAAAACGATATATAAAATTTTTAAATAAAAAATTAGTCCAAATTTTGCTTTGGACTCGAAATCATAGTATCACGTTGGTATAGTTATATGTTTATTTCATTGAAAGATCTAAAACTGGATAAGAAGCAGCAAAGTTGGGGATCAATCGACACACTAGAGTAGCTGTACTCCCCAGCAGCGATATATTTTGTCTCTACATTATAAAATAAAGCCCATAATATCGTAGGAACACAAACTTGGTTGACTGTAAGAATATCAATTGTTTAAACAAAAAAAATCCACATTAATTCTTAAATTAGAGGATAAACCTATTTCAGCATATTTTAACATCCTCGTGTCTGCCTTGTTATGCTCATTTCCGGAAATGAAAGCCGCACAAGCGTACTTCGCTAAGGATAAAAAAAAACTGCCTCAACAGTTGAGCAGTTTTTTTATAGGGTATTAATCCAACTTTTGATTATTGTGCGAGAAATCATCTACTTGCTTTTCGCCGATGACTACATCACCGCGGATGGATCTTAAGTAGCCTTCAAAAGCGATATTCAATCCTTCAATAATCACTTTATCATGTGCATCAATGTCGCCCAGTATTTTCTTGTCGTCATAGCTATCGCCAACGATTGCCAAAACGCAGTTCGAGCTTTGTTTTGGAAAAAGTCCAACACCTATTATTTCCTCGCCAAATTTCACAAACCAGGTTTCTTCGTGATGGTCGTCCGTCGTGTTTGGTATATGTATGGCCTGGCCGAGGTCCTCACATTTAATCATATCAAAATTCATTGTGCTCTGTTTATGTTACATAGCTAAGACAGCACTAAAAGGAATATTGTTTTTAGAAACTTCGTCACGATTTCGCCTTTTCCGGTGCAAACGCAGGGACTATAAATCGAAGTTCTTCTGAGCTCCGGAAGATGCTTGCTAAATTTCGGCTACCTTGGTAAATAACCCCGGATAATTGACCACTAAACCCAAATGATCTACTTCAAGGTCGGCCTCAAAATCTTTCGGAACATTCTTGTATTGAAAGGTTAACATGTTCGTTTTCGAATAGTTCTGATGAACTGGTTTTATGCCGTCGTTTAGAATATCAAAATAGAGCACTTTGATATCCGTACTCTCACCGACTTCGAGATTCAAACTATTGATCGGAAGTGTATTGGTAAATGGTGTGAGGGAGATATCAATATAATCAATACCCTGAAAATCGATTATAATCGATCCATTTATTTCCCAGTCATTTTTAACTTTATTTCCTTTTATTCTTTTATTAACGCCATTCACTTCATATTCTAAATCAAGACCTTGAACATTCCAATGCTCGTCAATCTTCAAATGATATTTGAGGGTATAGATTTTATCTTCATAATACCCAATAATGTTGGAATCGACCATAAAAAAGCCTCCCTGTTGTGTCAGTTTAAAATATTCGAGGGAATTGTAGATAATGCCCTTCCAAATTAATATTTTCATCTTTAAAATTTATTTATCGCTCATTTTTGCAGAGACTTTAATCAAAATTGTGGCGCATTAAGGCATTTTAAAAAAACTTTTTATTTGGCAAAGTATCAAAGAGCTTTTCAGCAATAACAACATAGCCATTTTCTTTGAAAGATCGCACCAGAATTTCATGAGCCGCGGATCTGGCGTAACTATAATGAGCCGAGTTTTTTATTGCAATTTTTTTTTAAGATTTTATTCAATTCAATTATGTTTTCTTTATATCTTGGATATTTTCGAATATTTCGAACACTATGGTTTTGATTGTTTACTGTACCCACTTCATCAAGCTCAAAAAAGACCTCGTCAATTAAAAGTCCGTTTAAAATACATTTAGAAATATATTCCGCACTTTGCTCAAACTGTGGTACTGTCTTTAAATGGTTATATATAATCTGCTTCGCATGGTCTCTTTGCTCTCTTTCAATTGCTGTCATTGGTAACATAAGCAGAAATAATTGTTCAAACTGTTGAAGTGATAACAGTTCATCCCAAGTTAGAAACCAAGCTTCAAAATGCCCACCTAACTTCCCAAAGTAAATGTCGTTAAGAAAAAATCTAATTTCATGATCTTGAAATTCAATTAAGAAGGTCGTATCTCCATCTAATTTTCCT
>NZ_DKSP01000030.1:32047-51138 GCF_002472745.1 Sphingobacterium sp. UBA7253
GAAACTTCTCCAAAGTCATCTAGCGAAAAAAATCGTTCTTCCCATTCCGCTAATTTTTCTTTGTCAATGCCGATAACTTCTAATGCTTCGTCAATGTTGATCTCGTTTATTTCGTCGTATCCATTGAACCATTTAATATAGCTATACCAAAAGAATGTATTGTCTTTTATGTTGTATTGTCTTTTATGTTGTTTTGTGTAATTTGTCTATTCATATTTAGATACTGTTATTCAAATTCGATACGGCAAGCCAATTTATTTAAGGTACGATTCTAAATGCTATGCTTTTGGTACGGGAGCATTTGCCGCAATTAATTTTTCATGTTTTAATTCTTCCCAAAAATCGGCGGAAATTTTAGTCTTGAAAGATTCCGCATTTTGAATGGCCTGCTTTACGGTATGTGCTCCGGGTATCACTCCTGAAACCTCGTCTGGTGCTGCAGCGAATTGCAATGCAGCTGTCCGCAGGTCTACAGCATGATCGTCAGCCACCCTTTGTAAAGCATTCAACTTTTCTTTAACCCCAGCAGGAAACGTTCCATCATATAGGTAGCGGTCCCTGCCTGACAGAAATCCAGCACACAGTGGTGCGCCTACAACAATCGACAACCCTCTCTCAGCGATCTTTGGGAAAACCTTATTCAAATCGTCATCATGTTTAATCAACGAATATTGGCAGGCTGAAAGAAAAATATCGGGATCTGCCACGTCTAATGTTTGCAAAATTGGTTCGATGGTATTGACACCTAGCCCCCATCCTTTTATTATACCTTCTTCTCTCATTTTAGTCAGCTCGGGCATCGCTCCTTTCGCCGCTTGCTCAAAGTAACTTCCATAGCTGTCTTTCATATCACCATTGTCGGGTGAAAGATCATGAATATATACGATATCTATAGATGATAAGCCCATGCGCTGTAAGCTATCCTCTACGCTTTTTCTCACACCGGCAGCACTGTAATCGTATTGATAACGAAAATTCATTTTACCCTTCCATAACAACTGTTCCATGGTAAAGTCCTCTTTAGGTTCTAAGAGTCGTCCTACTTTAGTGGAAAGGGTAAAGCTGTCGCGTGGCTGATCTTTTAAAAACAAGCCCATTCTGCGTTCGCTGATGCCCAATCCGTATCATGGGGAAGTATCAAATAATCGTATCCCAGCATTCCAAGCTGCTTCTACTGCTTGGAGACATTCTAGATCTGCGTTTTGCTGAAAGCCATTCCCTAATGCCACGCCACCAAACCCGGCTTTATTATTGGAGCGAAAACGTCTGTGTTTGCTTAAATTATCAGGTTTTACCATACTATGTTCTTTAATTGTTCTTACCAAAATATTAGGTGCCGCTGCGCTAAAGATTAAGCCCGATCCTGCAAGGCCTGTTTGCACTATAAATTTTCTTCTTTTCATACGCGGCACCTTATCTAAATTCCCTTGACTGTGCTATTTATTTGCAATGGCCAAATTCAATATGCATATAGCAATCAGGATTCTGCTAAAAAAACCATTCTCAGGCCTGCTTTGTTTTAGAAGATCATCACTATAGCAGATCATCGCTATCGCATGAAGGACGATGGCATACTATTAGTGACCACACCAAGAAATAGATTGGTAGATCCAGCACAATTAAAAAAATTAGAAATAGTTGATCCCCGGCAATACGTTTTAGACCTTTTCCAATAATTGTACTCCCGAATTGACAAAACAGAAATCAAAATTAAGAATTTTTAAAAACGATCTTCTCCCCACTCGTGTCCATCTCTAAAAAGAATTATGGCAAAATCGAATCAAAATCAGCAACAAATGCCAAACGAGCATTTACATGAGTTATTTGTAGACGAATTAAAAGATATTTTAGGCGCGGAGAAACAGCTCTTAAAAGGTTTAAAGAAAATGAGCAAAGCCGCAGAAGACGAACAATTAAAACAAGCATTTGAGGAGCACCACAGCCAAACTGAAGGACAAATCGAGCGGCTTAAAGAAGTATTTGGAGCGTTGGGCATTGCTGCCCGCGGGAAAAAATGTAAAGCTATGGAAGGTCTGCTGGAGGAAGCTGATGAAATCATTGAAAATTTTGAAGGCGATCCAGCACTAGATGCGGCACTCATTTCTGCAGCCCAAAAAGTTGAACATTATGAAATCGCCAGCTATGGTTGCCTTGTCACATTTGCAAAATTAATGAACCATACTGAAGCCGAGCAATTGCTTCAACAAACACTAGATGAGGAAAAGCAAACCGATACATTACTCACAGAAATAGCCGGCTCGTCAGTAAACGAGTCTGCGTCATAAGTTAATAAATGCCCGGTAATCCGGGCATTTATTATACCTGTGCAATCGTCCATTGAGTTATCTTTAGCAAAACACATCCTATCCCTAGCCACAATCAATTTATTTTCTTCAAAGCTTAGTTATTCCTTTCATCAGCCTAATTGAAAAACAGGACAAACACGTTTTCACCGTAGTTGTACCATAAACATCAATTGTTAAAACGATTGTTACCTTGCTTCTCTTCCTATAAGGAGACAAGCACATTATACAGTTAAGAAATTAGCATGATGATAAATCCCGTCACTCCTTGGACAGCAACGGTCCAGGCTGATATAGCAGATTCTACGTCTATTTTTGAAATAGACCTAAAAACATACAGACTCAAAATTCATAATCCAGGCGATTCGATTTGGCTCGTGGTTATCTGGCCAACGGGCGCTAGCATAGCCTTTAGACTGGCCTTTGGGATGAATAGCAGGTTTGAAAAGGTGACGATCTCCGAAGCTCCCGATGAGATCCTTATCACTGCTTCTACTAGGTTAGCCTATTATCGAATCATTGTCTTCTTTCCCGAAAGTCTGCGCGCCACCTTTCGTTATACCACGACCTTGCGAACGAAATTACCGCTTCTTATCCCGTTTTGGCCCCGCGATATTGTTCCCTTGACTAAAGATGGAAATACTGAAAATACAGTGGGAAAAATACATGCCAAACAGGTAGGGTCCCGGTCAGGACAGCTTTATTTTAGTATGACAAAGCCAAAAGCCGGTTCGGTGTTCTATTTTCAGAATCTCACAGCCATGTCTCCCTATTGCCAGGAAACAGAAGTATCACTCCGGGAAACTGTCGGCGGTGAATGGCCAGAACTGGGGTTCCAGTTTCCTGTAAACGCTGAAAAACCATTGCCGGCCAATAAAGAATATATCATTTCGGATGCTTTTGTACAGCTCGATGAAAAGATTCCCGAAAGTGACGTCGAGGTCGTTGAAAGTTACCTCGATTCACTGGCATCAATATACCTCCTCCTTCCTAAGCCTGAAGCCAGCCAACATAATTGGCTGCAGTCGGCTGAAAAGATCCTGGATAATATTTCGAACAACAAAGGTTGCTGGACACAAACAGACGGCAGTCCTTATCTGAATGCTTATGTGGGCGACTACAAAACGCCTGCAGAAATCATGGTGCAGCTTGCCGTCATACTCCCATTGCATGAGTATCTTACCTGGACCGGAGAGCAGCACCCTTTGTTGCAGGAGCTCTCCGATGGACTCACCTCATTTTATGATAAGTCTATAAAGAGTTTAGTCAGGTGGCACCCTTCGTTAAAAGATGACTTGGATCATTCCGAAGAGCAAAAGAGTGAGATGGTAATGGACTCCTGGTATCTACATCACCCCTTGTTAAACCTCGCCAGGCTTGCATTGCGGGGCGACAAGATGGCTGAAAAACTATTTCTGGATTCGATAGATTATGCGATAAAGGTTGCCAAACATTTTGACTATCAATGGCCTGTCTTTTATAAGATGACCACTTTGGAGGTATTAAAAGCCGAAACGACTCCAGGTAAAGGTGGTGAAAAAGACGTCCCGGGATCATATGCACACGTTATGCTCCTGGCCTGGCAGCTGACCAAAGAAAAACGATTTTTTCTGGAAGCAAGCAGAGCACTTAAAAGTTTAGACGGTCTGGCCTTTGATATATTTTATCAGGCCAACAATACGGCATTTGCTGCTGGGGCCTTTTTGGAGATGTATAAGGTGACCGACGATGAGCATTACCTAAAACTAAGCTATTGCTGCCTCGCCGGCATATTTAAAAACTGTCAATTGTGGGAATGCAATTATGGTTACGGCAAAAACTTTCCTTATTTTTTTTCTGTTTTTCCCTTGAAAGATGCCCCCTATACCGCGGCATACGAAGAGCTGGAAGTATTTGCTGCCCTGCATCATTATCTTGAGGTGGCAGCAGGAATGGCTATTCTTCCATCGCTAAAAATATTGATCCCGGAATTTATCAAGTATGCTGCGGGCCGACTCGCCTACTATTACCCTCCGCTACTTCCGACAGAAATGATTGTCGAAAAAACCAAAACGGGTGAAATACAAAAAGATCTATGGATTCCACTTCAAGACATACATGATGGCTGGGAGAAAAGCGGTGAAGTCGGCCAGGAAGTATATGGCGCCGGACTGGCCTTTGGTATCATACCACGACAGTATTTTAAAGTGGCCAATTGGGGTGGAATAGTTTTTATAAATTACCCAATTTCAAACTTTCGAGTCGGCAAAGATTCAGTCACTTTCCGATTGGAGGGCAGTGATCTGCTCCGGGCACAAATGAGGCTTTTAGGCTTTTCCAGAGAAGTATTAACCAAAATAAGCGTAGAACAAAAAGTTAAATCATCATATAAACGTGTGCATTCAAGTCGTACTGGTTTTTACGAATTAGCCGGAGCTGGGATGGTTAGAATAACAAGAAAATAGATGAACAAAAAAGTTGATAGCATATCCGATCAAGATCACCTCCGTCCTCCCAAGAAGTTAATATAGCTGAAATTAACTTCTTGGTAAAAGGACTTTATCGAACCAAGGAATAAGCATCAACGATTTCCATTTTCCATTCATCTATCGTTTCTGCTGCTGCACGGTCGGCACGGTCAAAGAATAAATGGCACTTCACATCGAAGCCACAATAGGTATAGATACCTCTGTCGGAGGTCAGTATCAGCGCCCTATCCATTCCTATTTCCTGATATTCAGCCTTTGATTTTCCATGTGAATTGATAATGTAGGCGGTCTTACCGGCCAACAGTCCTTTTTGTACTCCGTTATCGTACCTATAGGCAAATCCGTAGCTGAATACCCTATCGATATATCCTTTCATCATAGCCGGCATACCTGTCCACCATATCGGATAAATAAAGGTAACAGCTTCAGCCCAGGAAATATGTTGCTGTTCCTTTCTAATTGCTTCGCTTACGATGCCCCTGCGTTGTCCGTCCATATCTTCAAGGGACAGCACAGGGTCGAAATTAAGCTGATACAGATCCCTGACTACAACTTCGTTCTTTTGTTGCAGGAGTGTTTCTTCAATTGTTTGCTTGAATAAATGATTTAAACTTGCCGTATTTGGATGGGCATAAATAATAAGATGTTTCATTTTTTTTGTTTTAAGTAATTGAATAAAACAAAAATAGCCTGAAAGTAAACGGAAAAATTGTAAGAAAACGAAAAGGCTATTCTCCTGAAGCCCGGCAGATATCTTGCTGAAATCGAACAAAATTTCTTGGGGAAAGATTGATAAAATGCTTAAAATCCCGGATAAGCTGGCTTTGGTCGTAATATCCACATTCAGCTATAATTTCAAACCAGTCCACTTTTTTCGATGATAAAAGAACATGTTGTATCAGTTCAATTGCTTTTACAAAACGCTGGTATCTACTAAGCTCTTTGGAGCTATAGCCAAAATGCTTTTTTTGCGTCAATTGCACATTTCTTTCAGTTTGCCCGGTTTCTTCGGCAATGGTCTTGACTGGATTGCGTGTACTGTCTTTAAAATTAGCCAATAAAGCCGCGGTGCTGTGCTGTGATTTTAAGTAAGTCTGCAAAAATCGAGAATGCAGTTTACTCGGTCTGATACACTTGTCATACCGTTCAACTGATGCCACAGGTAGCTAAAACAATTTTCACTTATAACTTCATCTGGGTTTATTGGCAAATGCTGTGAAAGAAATGCCTTTCCAAAAAAACGATAAAATGCATCGCCCTTGAAATTAACCACTAAAATTTGTGATCCGGGGAGAAGTGTATATTCAAAGGCAGATTTTAAGGGACCTAGTACGATGCATTTGTCCACCTCGATTTCATTTTTGGCATCAGAAACCAATCGGACTATTGTACCAAAGTTGAACACCATAATAGTCTGAAAAGACGGCAACAATGTTTTCGTTAGGGCAGTTGCTGAATTGTTCTCTGCAAAATAAAAATGAGAAAACACCGTTTCAAATTCGCTTGCAATGGAAAGCCTGTAACTACGGTATGTCTGTTCGTCTGCTTTCATGATTTGTGGCATCCATATTAAAACTGTTGATCTTTTGCTACTGCTATTTTGGTGTTTCTCCTCTAATCTACGAACAAATTCAACATGATCAATTAAATCAATCATTTCCGAAGTTCAAACCTAATCTTGCTTCAAAAAGATCTTTATTTCTGTTCCATGCCCAGGCTCACTTATTAAGTCGATCTTTCCACCAGCTTGTGTCACAATCGTATTGACCAAATATAGACCTACGCCAGATCCATCGACCATTTTGGTTGCGCGTTTAAATTTCTCAAAAATCGTCTGCTGCACTTCTGGCCCCATGCCTATCCCATTATCCTTTACAGAAATAACGACATAGCCATCTTCCTTGAAAGATTGCACTAGAATTTCTGGAGACTGTGACTCTGGTGTATATTTAATCGCATTATTCATCAGATTATAGAGCACACTACGCAGCTTACGTCGTACAAAAGTAAATTCCGAAACTTTTAAATCCTGTCGGATGATTGCATCGGTTTCTATCAGCTGCGGTGCTAAACTCAACCGCACGTCCTCTAGAATATTTGGAAGATCGATCAGTTCAGTTGATGCCTGATACTTCTGCTTTTCCCAACGACTTTCGGTCAGATCATCTATTATTTTTTTTATTTCTACCAAACTTTTCTCATGATTTTGCATTAAGGGCAAGAATTTCGCTGAATTTTTATCCTTAAATTCCTTCATTAACCCAAATGTTAGTTTAAGTACCAATAATGGATTTTTAATATCATGGGCTATTGTATCGAGCAGCAACTCATGTTCTAGAACAAGCCGTTCTTGTTCTTTAAGATCCTTTACTCTTGGCGTAATATCTACAAATGTAATAATGACTCCATTCGTCCGGTTCTCATTACGGACATGATAAGGGAGTATATTCATCTGGTACCACTTTAAATCTGTAGTCTGTATTTCTTTCTCCAAGATTTTACCTGTCGCTATCACCGTGTTTATATTACTGATAAAGGTCGGAAATCTAAAATTTTCTCTTATATCCTCTAGCGGCATTCCTATGAATTCAGATTTAAGATCAAACTGCTTCATTGCTGGTGGAGTGAACTTTCTTAAAATTAAGTTAGCATCAACGAATAACTGCGGGATAATGGTATTGCTAAAATAGTTTTCCAGGTCTTCGTTGAGTTGAGTTAAGTCACTAATTTTCTTGTTTTTATTCATTAAATACCCTATATATTATGAATAAAAACAAGAAAAAAACAGATATTGTTTTGCGGTATTAAAGCTCAAAACCGTAATTTGGGTCCATCTAAAAATTTTTAAATTCATTTTAAACAGCAATAGGGCTGAATTGATTACTGACATCAATCGTTACAGGATTGCTACAAAATAGAAAGCTTGGTAAGGGCTGAAATATCATTTCTTATACCAGATACTATCTCCTACTTAAAGCAACTTGCTGCACAATCCATTAGGTATTAAAAAATTCAATCTTGGGCATACATTTCACACTCTTTTGCCAACGGTGAAATTAATCCATTTATTGCCTGATGGACTTGGAGAATATTCAAATAAATTTGGAGAGGAATTATGGGCAGCCTGTTGCATTTTTCTATATTTGAAGTAAATGGAACTCTTATCTTATCTACTTAGAAACATAAAATTGAACAGCGCCGAATGTGATGCTATCGGCAGAGCCTTTAGTAAACAAATATTTGCGAAAGGTACTGTACTGGCACATCCTGACAATCACCACCAAAATGTTTATTTTATTGAAAAAGGATTATTACGCGCTTTTTATAATTTAGATGGAAAGGATATCACTCATTATTTTTTCGACGAGAATAATTTCCTGATATCTTTTGAAAGTTTTTTTTTGACCGCCCCCACCCCTATGGTAAACAGGTATTGGAAGAAGCTTGTTTGCGTGCTATCCCCTATAGCAAACTCGACGAACTCTGTAATAGCATCCCTGCTTTTAAGAACTTCCGGCTGCAGGTATCGCTGCAAGTGATTAGTATGCTATCCGAAAAAACTCTTGCATTACAATTTCAAACTGCCGAGCAACGCTATAAAAATATGCTCGACAAATTTCCTGGCATATTGCTAAGAGCCTCCTTGGGACATATTGCCTCCTATCTGGGTATTACCCAACAAACACTAAGCGTGATACGCGCGTGCAGGTAGTCGATTTCATTTTTAAGATATATTAAAAACACTGCAGATTATTTTAATTTGCTTTGCAGTATGAAATCATTACATATGAAAAAAATACTGTCATCCCTTGTCATCATCTTCATGGCAATAATGAGTGTTGCTCAATCCTCCAATGATAATTTTTGCAGGTAAATGGAAAACCGAGGAAGGCTTCATTATCACCATCACTTACAGCAACGGAAAATTTTCTGGTCTTGATCCCAAAGGACGTCCAACCCTCTACAATGTGCGTTTTGAAAAAAATGAATGGAAGGGGACTGTGGAAAACCATGATACTGGCCAAAAAGGCAATTGCGAAATGTACCTGCAGGGAAAAAAGTTGAAAATTGTGGCCCATAAAGGCATCTTTTCAAAAACTTTTTACTGGGTAAAACAATAAGCAAAAAAATTAATTAAGGTATTTTTAATTCAAAGTGAGAGTCGATAAAGTAAATCCATTACAAACATGGATTTACTTTCCAAAAAATCAAGCAGCGGATTTCTGAGCTTATTTGAGCTGTCCAAATGCATCCACTTTATAGATTGGATTTTAGGGGCATACTTTGAAACTTTTTGAAAAAGTAAAGAACCCACAAAAACTGAGTGTATCCGTACACTGCATCTTCAACCGGAATCGTAAGTACCCTAATCCCCATAAATTCCATTGGATTGTAATTGACAATAGGGGACTCCAATCCTGTTCCGGTAAGTATGCCGTTGACAGGTAAAAAGCCCAGCATCAGCAAAGTGAAGACTAAAGAGGCCTGCGTAATCCATTGTATCCGAAATACAAAGTGAAAAAGCACCAATGTCACCATAGTCACAGCAGCGGTAACTACGGTATAGATTCTGTCAGCATATCGAAGGGCAACAACAGCACATATAATGAAACTTACAAAGACAACAACATTATTAAAAGCCGATAGCGATTGTAATCTAAAAAATTTATCGATGCAGAAATAGGTAAAAATACATGAAAAAGGGATGAAGATAAAGAATAGCCATTCTTCCAATGGTAGTCCTGCTATAGCCAGTCCCAAGGTATATCTTGTGTCAAACCACCACACTCCCTTACTGGTAAACCAGACATCCCAAGCTATAAAAAATACAGCAACAAGCGCTGATGCCTTTAAAAATGGGATGAACTCACGATCGAATCGAAGCCGCTTGTCGAAGGATGCGACAAAACAGATTATGACCGTAAAAAATAAGATAAGCGAATAAGTATATTGCATCATATTTTTTCATTGTTAGTATACATTTTAAAGTATTTCATTGGAACATATAAAAAGCCAAAACACTCGCCCTCCTCTTTGCCTAAATGTTTATGGTGTTGTTTATGGGCGCGACGAAGCGCTAAAAAGTAAGGGTTATTCGTTTTACTCAACCATTTGAAACGTTGATGGATAAATATATCATGCACAAAGAAATATGCCATACCATAGAGCATAATTCCCAATCCAATATAAAACAGATAATTGTACGCCTTTAACGACCCAAAATACATCAACGCGATCGTGGGAAGGGCAAAAATGATAAAAAAGTAATCATTCTTTTCCAGAAACCCCACATTGCTGTGATCATGGTGATCGCGATGTAATATCCAGAGAAAGCCGTGCATAATGTATTTATGGATAAGCCAGGTGGCGCCCTCCATAGCAATAAAAGTGACCAATACTGTAATAAAATTCATAACTCTATTTTATAAGTAAGCAGCTTTGTAACGTAGATAACTTTTAAAAGCAACGTAGGCTTTTTGTGCATTAGGTATCCTAATCCTGCTTTCCAAAATTTCTTTGGAGGATTTTTTCCGAATCTTCGCAAATAGTGAAAGATAATATTTATAAGCCAGATAAACGCCAAATTTTGCCGATGCAGGCAATTTTTTGATTCCCAAAAGCGCTTCCTTAAATTCGCTGTGTATCTCATCCTCAATCTGGCTTTTGAGTGCATTGTCAAACACCGCCATATCCAGGTTTGGAAAATAGGTACGTCCAAGCACCTGATAATCTTCCTTGAGGTCACGCAAGAAGTTTATTTTTTGAAATGCAGAACCCAGTTTCATGGCGTAAGGTTTTAACTCCTCATAGCGCTGTCTATTACCTTCTGTAAAAACCTGTAAACACATCAGCCCCACCACTTCAGCCGAACCATAAATATATTCTTTATAACGTTCGGAATTATAGTCGACCTTATTCAGATCCATTTCCATGCTATGCAGAAATTGTCGGATCAGCTCGATGTCGATAGCATACTTATGCACCGTCTCCTGAAAAGACTGTAATATCGGATTTAATGAGATACCTTCCTCTAAAGCACAGTTAGTCTCGAGGTATAACCGCGCCAAAAGTCGCTGCTTATCATAACCATGAAAACTATCGACTATTTCATCAGCCAACCTTACGTAGCCATAGATTGCATAAATACTAGCCCTAATGCTTGGCTTGAGGGCCAATATACCAAGCGAGAAACTTGTACTATACTTTTCAGTTGTTTTTTTGCTTACTTCATAAGCGAGTTCATCAAATAGCTTTTTCATGGTCTTATGTTTTACGATATAATTCAATGGCTTCTTTGGCAACAATTTTCCCCGATAAGATGGATGGAGGTACTCCGGGACCAGGAACTGTCAGCTGACCTGAATAAAAAAGATTATGGACTTTCTTATTTCTAATCTTGGGTTTCCATACCGCTGTCTGTTTTAATGTATTTGCTAGCCCATAAGCATTTCCAGCGTAAGCATTGTAATCGCTGATAAAGTCGCTTACGCAGTAACTTCTCTTGTATGTAATCTGCTCGTATAGGTTTTTTGTACCAGTATGCTTTTCCAAACGCTCTAACATCTTAATTAGGTATTTTTCACGTGTTTCATCATCGTCTGAGATAGCTGTCGCCAACGGCATCAACAAGAAGAGGTTCTCACTGCCTGGGGGAGCCACATGAGGATCCGTTTTGGATGGACAACATACATAGAACAGTGGATTTTGGGGCCATTTTTTTTCACCATATATACAGTCAATATGATCGTCCAACGGATGCTCAAAGAACAGTGTATGGTGTGTTAGATTTGGAATGGACGATTTCATCCCCAGATAATATATCAAACTCGAAGGGGCAAAGGTCCTACTCTTCCAATAATCTTCATCATAGTTTCTCAAATCCTTGGTAAGTAGTGTTTCGATATGATGATAATCAGCGGATGCAACCACAAGATCAAATGCGTAATCTACGCCATTAACACCTAATGAAGTGATCTTATTCTTTTCAATTTTTAATGTATCAACATTATGATCGAAATGAAAAGTGACACCTTGCCTCTCCGCTACTTGCTGCATCGCCAGTACTAATTGAAAAAAACCTCCTTTCGGATAATGAGTGCCAAGTGCGTAACCGCCGTAGTTCATCAGGCTATATAATGCCGGAATATCCTTGGGTGAGGCGCCCAGAAATATGACCGGAAATTCCATTAATGTCCGCAATCGTTGGTCCTTAAAATATTTGGCAACATAGGATCGGAAATTGGAAAGCAAATCTAGCTTAAAAGCGCTAAGTGCAATCTTTGGAGAGAGAAATTCGCCCCAATTGTGACAGGGTTTATTGACGAAATCCCGCATCCCCACTTCATACTTAAATTTTGCAGCTTCCATAAATCGATCTAACTGCGTACCAGCCCCAGGTTCGATCTGTTCAAATAATAGTTTTAATTGCTGATAGGATTCCGGAACACGAACTTGTCCGGAGTCAAATATCATTTCAAATTGAGGATTGAGCGATACAAGCTCAAAAAAATCAGCTGTGCTGCATCCAAAATCCGAAAAAAAGGACTCAATGATATCGGGCATCCAGTACCAGCTCGGTCCCATATCAAATTTAAATCCTTCTTTCGTACTGAATTGTCTCGCCCTTCCACCGGGCTGCGTATGTTTCTCAAAAACATGCACATCGTACCCTGCTTTAGCAAGATACGCTGCCGCTGAAAGACCCGAAAAACCTGCGCCA
The DNA here is from genome assembly GCF_002472745.1 of Sphingobacterium sp. UBA7253. Taxonomy (NCBI): domain Bacteria; kingdom Pseudomonadati; phylum Bacteroidota; class Sphingobacteriia; order Sphingobacteriales; family Sphingobacteriaceae; genus Sphingobacterium; species Sphingobacterium sp. UBA7253. Next base: position 44,539 of record NZ_DKSP01000030.1, read on the forward strand.
ATAACGGCTACCTTCTTTTTCATTTGTTTTTTTAGCTAAACTACTTGGGCAATTCCCAATACTTATTGGCACCGCAACTAGTAATGTACACATCCTATTGATTTTTGTCATTTCTATCGCATCCCGATGTGGATTATAACTTCACTTGCTCCAGCAATTTTTCCGGTGCAATATTTCTATCATAGATTAATTGATGAAATTTGCTCAGTTTATCCAATAAACTTATCAATGTTATTTTTTCGTGGTAGGTCAAATCGCCTGAAACAATCTGCGTCGCATGACGTATTTTTCCCATTTGCCGGTCCAATGCCGACAAGCCATTTTCCGTGATGTACAGCAACTTACTGCGGCGGTCCAGTTTTGAATCGTGTTGACGTATCCAACCTTGTTTGATCAAACGGTTTATAATGGCCATGCCGGCTGGTTTTTCATGAATATTCCTTCTGATCAATTCCATTTTTGTCATCTCACCAAAGGACCGTAGTGTAATAAGATAGATAAACTCCTCTTGTGTGGAAAAATCAGATTCCCAAATAGCAGCCTTTGAATAACTTTTTGCGAACCTATTCATATGCACTATTAACGTGCTGATGACACTTTCCGGACTACGCCCATTTTCCTTACCGTCCCAATTGGGTTCTTCGAGAACATCGGTTGCCTTTGTTACTATCCAACGTTTAAATCCATTTGCGTCAGTGCTATAGATTCCGTCTACGTTTTCCTGTTCAAACTCTTCAACTAATCCAATGATTTCTTTTAAAAGCTGATATTTCATACACTTTATTTAGAACATAAATATACCATATTTGTTTTAATTATTTTAAAAATAATATTTTTTAGAATAAAAATAAACCAACATCATAGCCTTAATAGTGGCAAACTGTAACCCATCGAGGATAGAGACTTGCTTTAACTATAACAAGACCAAGTTTCTAAAGTTATGTTCGTTTTTATTATTACACGTGCAACATTTTTTCCGTGAGCTCGACTAACCTATAGTCACTAACTGCAAACAATTGTCATCAAGCTTTGCACAAGAACCTTAAATACATGAAAGAGTTAAAAAAAATTGCCCTAGTTCTCCCATACCTGTTGTTTTTCGCTATATCTCATGCTTCGTCTAACACGACGATCATTTCATTCATCGATTCAACCTTTACTGTTACGGGAAAAGTAGTTGATTCTATTACTAACGAACCTGTTCATTTAGTTTCCATATCCTTACTGGATCATCAAAGTGGCAGCAATCCTGTCAGAACAGTGGTGACAAATGAAAGTGGGGACTTCCAATTGACCCATAGTCAGCGTTCATTTTACCTAAAAATCAATCATATGGGCTTTCAGTTTCAGATAAAAAGAATTGTAATACCCAACGGGAGCAATATAGATATGGGTACTATAAAGCTTCATAAGATTGACAATAAGCTTGAGGAGGTTGCAGTTTCTTCCAGAAAACCTCCCCTAGAACTTATTACCGGTGGGTATAGATTTAATGCGGAAAACAATATACTAGGCAATAGTACAAATATAGCAGAACTGCTCAAGCAGGTTCCGGGATTAACAGTTGATGAAATGGAAGGCAAATTACAATTGCTTGGAAAAGGAGCTACTGTATTGATCAATGGTCGGAAAGTCAATTTGGGTGGTCAAGATTTATTTAACTACCTGAAATCTCTACCGAGCAATGAGGTCTCGTCCGTTAACGTGCTTACAAGTCCGGGTGCGGCATATGATTCCGCCGGAGATGGAGGTGTGCTCGATATCAGACTTAAGAAAAATTCCAATTTGGGCTTCTTTGGGTCGGCAATTACAAGTGTTTCCACCCTTTGGGGGACGGACCAATCGCTCAATTTAAATCTTAAAAAAAGTAAGTTTGAAATTTCAGTGGGCTATAATTTTTCATATAGTGAAAACCCTACATAAACGAAACGATCTAATAAAAAACTATTACTTACCCGATTCTAGTTATCTCTATAGACAAGAACAGGCCAGCCAAAGATCCCAAAGAACACATTCCATGAAAACCAATACACTTTATAATATTGATTCGACGAGCACACTCTCTTTTAATTATTGGTACGCCAGCTTTTATGGCAAATTTCCTAATGAAAGAGACGCTACGATCTATAATCGGGAAGATCAATTTCAAAGGCAGCTTAAACAGCAGGACTTCATGTTTTTGGACAATAATTTTCATATCGCCGACTTCATTTATGATAAAGATTTTAAAACGAAAAGCAAGCTTTCGATCGGTATGAATTACGCGAAATACTCGAATGAGAATAACACTTCATTCTGGAGAAAGGCATATGATTTTTCTAACACGGAAATAAATTCCTCAGAAAATGATAGCAGAAATTTTATTACTTCCAGACCATATGAAATCTGGACATTCAATACAGATTACAAAACAAACATTGGAAAGGGTATTGATCTAAAATTCGGTGCAAAATATGCCCGTGCAAATACAGAAAGCTTCTTTAAGAATCTAGCCACAGATGGAATTATCGATGCAGGAGAATTAAATAATGAAAATAAGGTTTAATATAACGAAAATATACTTGCAGCCTATTCTTCTCTGAATGGTAAATTGAAACACTTCTCCTTCGATTTAGGCTTGCGATTAGAATCATTCGACTATAAATTACGAGCCGTTTCAACTGACGAACAAATTAAAAACAACTATCTTAATTTATTTCCGAACTTTAATATACGTTATGATTTCGAAGACCTTAAAAACAGCATTGCTTTATCAGGGAACAGAAGAATCGAACGTCCCGGGTATAGTATGCTCAATCCTTTTGCGGTGAACAATAATCCTATCTATTTCACCAATGGTAACACGCATTTGAAGCCATATTTTGCGAATAGGCTAGATCTGCAATATTCACATAAGTGGAATAGCAACCATTCACTGATATTTTCTTTATATGGAAACTCCTCGAAGAATATGTTTACATATATCTCCAGATATAATGAGGAAGTTGGGAGTCCAGAGTTTAACTATTATAATGATTACAATCTAAATCAAATTGGAGGTTATGTCATGTCGCAAAACAAGTTTGGAAGCAGCGTGAATGTCAGTACATATTTATCAGCACAACGCCCAACTTTCAGATCGAACAATACAGAAGATATTTTGTTACCTGGGATTGTCAACTTTAGTGGGTCGATCAATACTTTCATCTATATTCTGCCAAAGACTACTGTTCAAATACTCGGCTTTTATGCATCGAAAAGAAATAGTTTTCAAATGCAATATGGCGCAACGGGATATATCACGACGGGTTTACAGCAAAAAGTGCTTCAGGACAAGTTAAATATATCCCTCACGATTGAGGATATTTTCAACTTACAAAAAGGACCTATTTCCAGTTTAGGCAATGTGATTAGCATTGAAACAGTGAATAAATTGAAGTCACGCTATGCAAAATTGAGTTTCAGCTACAATTTTGGAAAAACCTTTTCAGCAAAACAGACCAAAAAGCTCGAAAAGGATTCGAGGATAGATTAACCCATCAATACTTTGATCATCACAGATGATTCGTGGAGGCATAGCGCTGGATATAATTGAGTTTAGAAAATAGTTTAAATACAGATAGACATTAAAATACCGCGAATTTAAAACGATTCACCACGAATTGGAATTCCCTTGAAAATTTGAGGAAAGTTATTCTAATTTAGTCCTATAAATACATAGAAGAAAAAGTGAATTATGAATGAGACTATCATAGAATTTGATAATAAAAAGCGCCTGAAATTAGCGCTGTTTGGTTTGCTGATGACGATAGCGGCTTTGGCATTTGCCTACTATATCTTCTTTGTCGCCGAAAAAATAAGAATTTTCCCTGGGTCACTGATGTTGACCTTAGGAGGCTTAGGGTGTTATTGTCTGATTGGTGGTATAAAGGCCCTATTTAATAAAAATCGAACCGGCCTCCTATTAAACGCAGATGGTATTCGATATAACGGTACACCAGTAGGAATAAAGGTTGGGACAGTAAAATGGACTGCGATTCAATCCGTCTCAACAGGGATGGCCCATGGTGTCCATTTTGTTTTTTTGAAGCTACACAATCCCGAAAATTATATACAGCAGTTCGCTCCACAAGTACAACAACATCTGCTCGAAAATGGAATAGCCATTTCATCCGATCAGTTGTCGCTTGACTTCAATGAGCTCAAAAACCTCATTGAATCATATTATCAGCGGTATCAGCAATAGTAAAAAGAAAAAGATTAGATCCCCCAAAATCGTTCAAAACCTGTACAAATCAATTGAATGAGTTGTTCGCCTAATATTTTTCATTGATCTTTTAAACAAAGTAAGTTAGGACGTCTAAACAAAACCCTGCGTCAAAATCCCTCCTACCTTTGTCTTAACAAAATCAAATTTTTAAAAATGAAAGCAAACAATTATCAAGGGGCATTACAGAAACCAATCGGTTCTGGCTTCACAGCAAAATCTACTTCCGAGGACGTCATTAAAGGAATTGATCTAAGCAATAAAATCGCAATTGTAACGGGAGGTAATACGGGAATCGGACTTGAAACTACCAAAACGCTCGCTTCTGCCGGTGCAACTGTTATCGTTCTTGCAAGAAACGTTGAAAAAGCAAAAGTAAATTTAGCAGGTATAGTAAATATCGAAATCGAAGAAGTGGATATGATTGAACCATCTTCTATTGACAGATTTGCTAGAAAATTCATTTTATCAGGCAGACCACTTCATTTACTAATCAACAATGCCGGTATTATGTGGGTCCCTTTGCAGCGTGACCAACGTGGAATTGAATCGCAACTAGCGACAAATTATTTAGGGCAATTTCATCTTACAGCTAGACTGTGGCCCGCATTAAAACAGGCGGGTGCTGCACGAGTTGTCAATGTATCTTCTCTTGGACACCATAATTCTTCCTTCAATTTTGAAGATCCAAATTTTGAAAATCGCGAATATGAAACTCTTCAGGCTTATGGTCAATCAAAAACGGCAAGCAATCTTTTCACTTTAGAGCTAGATAACCGAGCCAAAGATTTTAATATAAGGGCGTATTCTTTACATCCCGGCTCGATCGGAGGTACAGAATTGGGGCGGGATGCAGACCCGGAACAATGGAGGAAGTTAGGATTTTTAGATGAAAATGGAAATATACACCCAGCGATGATGGCTGCATTGAAGACCATTCCACAAGGTGCTGCGACTACGGTTTTTGCAGCGACCAGTCCGTTATTAGATGAAATAGGCGGTGTATATCTGGAAGATAACGATATCGCAGAGTTGCTACCAACAGATCCTTTAATCCCAACCCATACAAAACTGCATCAGAACGGTGTCCAACAATATTCATTGGATAAAGATTCAGCAAAACGCCTTTGGCACCTTAGTGAAGAAATGATCGGAGTAAAGTTCAATATAGACTAATATCCAAACGGCTTACGATAAAAGATTTAGCTATTAATTTTTTATATTTATGTCATCACAATGCCTTTAAAGCCGAACAGAAAATTCGAATCATGGAGTATAAAGCAAAATATATAACAGATGATATTAAGCTATCCTGTTATGAGGATAAGTTTTTCAAATCGGATATCAGTTTCGAGTGCCATATGTTAATCTGGTTTATTTCCGGCGAAACAAAAATTGTACAAGCCGATGCTACTTACGTGTTTAAAAAAGGTGATATTTTTCTAATTCCAAGAAATCAGTTAGCAACAATTATCAACTACCCAAAAGATGGACAGCCTCACAAAACGGTCGTGATGCACTTAACGAGTGAGAAGCTAAAAAATTTCTATGCAAATCTGACCATAGAGCCTTCTGCTCGAAAATCGGAAAAGATATACAGCTTTAACAATCATCCTTTACTGGAAAGCTGTCTTTCCTCATTGATTCCTGATTTTGAACTACAGAAACTGCCCGAGAACATTGCCTCCCTGAAAATCACGGAAGCAATCAGTATCCTCCGGGCGATAGATAAAGAAATAGATCCTATTTTGGCTAACTTTGAAGAACCCGGCAAAATTGACCTGGCAGGCTATATGGAAAAGAACTTTATGTTCAATTTATCGCTGGAAAAATTCGGTTATCTGACAGGACGAAGTTTCACCACCTTCAAAAGGGATTTTAGCAAGATTTTCAACCTCACACCGCAGCGATGGTTAACAAAAAAACGATTGGAGCTAGCACACTATCAATTTGTTGAAAAAAGAATGAAACCAATCGAAGTTTGTTACGCGGTAGGATTCGAAAATCTTTCACATTTCTCCTATGCGTTTAAAAAGCATTTTGGTTACACGCCTACCGATCTGCTAGCATCGGGACTTTGAAAAAATGTTGAATAGGTCTAATAGCGAATTTCATTCCGGATACATATTAAGCATTTGAAAACGTTGAATACAAATCATAGCGAGCGCAAGCTTATCTCAAAGGCCACCTATCATCGTGCAGACTGAAAACTCATATATATCAGCTAGCACAGATGAATCCAACTCTTATACGTCTAATGGGAGCAGCTTATAATACCTTCGAATCAATTCTATTTTATGAATTTTATTCCAGTTGCAATATAGAAATTACGATAAATAATTACAGATCCAATT
>NZ_DKSP01000028.1:0-40082 GCF_002472745.1 Sphingobacterium sp. UBA7253
TAGTTAATTTATAGAGGAAAGGTACAAAATTTGGCATTAGTATAAAGTTAGCTAACTGTCACGAGTTTAGAGCCGATTTTTGATCTCTTCAGATCCTGTCGAACGTTGACCGTTCGAATCGCTAACCCCGCCAAATTCAGAGTTAAGTGAAAGTATAGTCTTCCTAACGTCAGGGTTTGATTTCCTTATATTTCTTTTACAAATTCTTTGATAGCTTGTCCAGGATCGGCTGTCTTCATGAAATTTTCACCAATTAAAAATCCTTGGAATCCAGCTCTTTTTAGAGCTTTAATTGTCGAAGGATCAGATATACCGCTCTCAGACACTTTAATATATTCTGTTGGTATTTTGTTCAGGAGATCATAAGAATGCTGAATGTCGACTGAAAAATCTTTAAGGTTTCTATTATTGACACCAATTGCGTCAATGTCATCGAAAAGATTATCCAACAGTTCCTGTTCGTTGTGCACCTCAAGTAAAACATTTAAACCCAATTGGTGTGCATAGGCTGCAAATTCCTGTATTTCCTCCTTTTTCAGACATGCTGCAATTAAGAGGATGATATCTGCTCCATAAGCTTTCGCTTCGGTGATCTGATATTTATCCACGATGAATTCTTTTCTTAAGATAGGAATGCTAATAGCCTCGCGTGCTTTCGATAGATCTTCTAAATTGCCTTTGAAAAATTCGCTATCAGTAAGAACCGAGACTGCCGAAGCACCTGCCTCCTCGTATGCCTTTACAACATCTTCCACTGCTGAAGTACTATTGATGTCTCCTTTTGATGGCGATGCTCTTTTGTATTCCGCTATAATTCCTGTTTTTTCAGGATCAAGAATAGATTCTCTCAACGATAGACAAGCCACACTGAAATAGGGATAGTTTAATAGTTCCTCAAAAGGAACTAAAGCTTTTGCTTTTTCTACTTCTATTTTTTTTCGTTCAATGATTTTATCAAGTATAGTCATTTTTTTAGATGTTAGATTCCCAACCAGTTTTCAATTAATTTTTTACCATTTGTGGTCAATACCGACTCTGGGTGGAACTGCATTCCCCTTACATCGTATTCGGTATGGGTTAAGGCCATAATGATGCCATTCTCGTCGATTGCCGTTACCTTGAGGCTAGCTGGTAGGGTGTCTTTGTTTACAGCCCAAGAATGGTAGCGTCCAATTTTGGAATCTTTTGGGAAGTCCCGAAACAATTTCTCTGACTCATCAACAACAGAAATATTTGTTGCTACGCCATGCAAAGGTTTTTCCATATTGAATAGTGTACCACCAAAGACTTCTGCAATAGCCTGTTGGCCTAAGCAAATACCCAATATACTTTTATGTGGAGCGTAGGTACGGATAACATCAAGTAATAATCCAGCTTCTTCTGGAATACCTGGGCCCGGCGAAAGAAGTATTTTATCGAAAGCATCAATATCTTCCAGTTTAAATTTATCATTTCTCCATACAACATATTCTTGATCTAATTCCTGTAACAAATGGACCAAGTTGTAGGTGAACGAATCGTAGTTGTCTATAACGACTATTTTATTGTTGCTCATAACCTTTTGCTATAAAATCTTGATTAATATAATTTTCAATTTCCTGGAATATGGACTGAATAAATTCGATTGGCAAATGAAATCTTTTTGCCAGTAGGACATAATTACTGTCCAGGTTCCGAATGATATTCTGCTCTTCGTTTTGCTCATCCTCGAAGGACTTGCCTTTGCCGATATAGGTTTTTCGTAATGCCAATAGCTCAACGATGCGGTTGTCAATGGTGTCTACCGAATCATGGATATGTTGCTTGTTGACACAGTATTCCAATGGTCTGATCATAATGTTTCTGCTAATTGTAATGCTTTTCGTAGCGCAGCAATTTTGTTATTTACTTCTTGTAGCTCCATTTCGGGGTCTGAATCTAATACGATACCGCCGCCGGCCTGATAATGTAAGGTGTTTTGTTTACTTAGGAAGGAACGAATCATAATGGCATGATTAAAGTCTCCGTTAAAACCCATGAATCCAATTGCACCCGAATAAAATGAGCGTTGTAATCCTTCATAACGATCAATCAATGTCAATGCCATATGTTTTGGAGCTCCTGAAAGCGTACCCGCTGGATATGTATCACCTACGATGTCAAATGGGTTGATATTATCTTTTAATGTGCCTGTTACTTTGGAGACCAAGTGGATAATATGCGAGTAATATTGTGGTTCCATGTAGGACTCAACTTTAACTTGGGTGCAATGTCTACTTAAGTCATTGCGGGCAAGATCGACGAGCATAACATGTTCGGAAGTTTCTTTAGGGTCTTCTTTGAGCTTGGTGGCTATCTTTTGATCTTCCTCCATGTTACCTGTCCGTTTGAATGTTCCTGCAATAGGGAAAATCGTCGCTTGTTTCCCGTGGATACGCAGTTGAGCCTCAGGCGATGATCCGAAAAGTTTAAAGTCACCATAATCAAAATAGAAAAGATAGGGCGAAGGGTTGATGGAGCGGAGCGCACGATAAACATTGAATTCATCACCGGAGAACGGTGTCTTAAAGCCTCTGGATGGAACGATCTGGAATACATCACCACGTTGGATATGCTCTTTCATCTTCTTAACCAACTCACGGTGTTCTTCATCGGTACGATTGGAGCTTTCCTCGCCAGCTAGTTTGAAGGTATATTCAGGAAAGTTTTTGTTCTGAATAAGGAACTGCATTCTTTCAAGTTCTGATTCTTCGTCATCCAGCAGATGTTCAAAAATATAGAGTTGATTACGGAAGTGGTCGATGGCAATGACATATTTGTAAACATGATATTGCATAAACGGTATTTTCCGTGCCGGATCTACCGTTGTTGTTAGTTTGATGTCCTCAAAGTGTTCAATACAATCGAAGGTGAAATAACCAAATAGGCCATTGGAGATCAAGTTAAGTTCAGCAATTGTATGATCTTCGAAGGAATTTCTAAAATCGGAAACTTCTTGACGTAATTCGATTTCGTGCGCATTTTTTACGATACGTTCTCTACCCGGATAAGTGAGTGTCAGCTCTTTCTCATCGAGCTGGATTCCGGCAATTGGTTGACAACAGATGTAACTGATGTTGTTGTCGCGACTATGGTAGTCGGAGCTTTCCAGTAACAATGAATTTGGAAAGATATCTCTTAGGCGAAGATAGATGCTCACTGGTGTAGTTGTATCCGCAAGCAACTTTCTGGTTTTTGTTTTGAATGTATACTTCATTTTTTGTGTCTTATCTTCTTGTTGTAAACTATGCATAAAAAAACCCCGATACTGGTCAGCATCGGGGTTGGAATTTCCATAAATGGTTTTGGTTGATTATGAAATATTATGACAATACCAATTAGTTCCCGATGCTTATTGCTTCAGGCCACCACCAATTTGTATTTGTATATCTTCGTGTCATTATTACACAAATTTATAAAAAAAAATAAATAAGCAAACTTTTTGTGACAAAAAAACAAAAATTCACCTTATTTCTTAATCATTTAATAAATCAGGACGTCTTTCTTGCGTTCTTTTTAACTGTTGTTCATCTTTCCATTCAGCGATTTTTGCCTCGTGACCACTGAGGAGAATATCAGGTACTTTGTGGCCTTTCCAGTCTGCAGGGCGTGTATAGATAGGCGCATCTAGTAATCCATCCTGAAAAGAATCTGAAAGCGCGGATGTCTCATCCGACAAAACTCCGGGAATCAGACGGATAACAGCATCTGTAACAATCGCCGCTGGAAGCTCACCTCCGGACAGTACATAATCACCGACTGAGATCTCTTTTGTTACATAAATATCACGGATACGTTGATCTATTCCCTTGTAATGCCCACAGAGAATCATCATATTTCCCTTTGTAGATAATCCATTCGCAATATCCTGATTGAATGTTTCACCGTCGGGAGTCATGTAAATGATCTCATCGTATTCCCGTTCAGCTTGCAATTGCTCTATACACTTGGCAAAGGGTTCTATTTGAAGGACCATGCCCGATCCGCCCCCGTACGGATAATCATCGACACTTTTGTGTTTATTTGTTGAATAGTCTCTTAAATTGTGGACATATATTTCAGCCAAGCCTTTGTTCTTTGCTCGTTGCAAAATAGAGTGTGCAAATGGACTTTCCAAGAGGTCAGGTAAGACCGTAATAATATCAAAACGCATGGGGCAAAGATACACAAAAATGCACCATTGTCTATTTATAAGATTGATTCGCTTATCTTTGTGCCAAAATTAAGTGTATATACAGTGATTGACGTAAATAATATTTCTGTTTCCTTTGGGGGAACAACTCTTTTTTCAGATGTATCTTTCTCCATCAATGAGAATGATAAAATCGCATTGATGGGTAAAAATGGTGCCGGTAAATCCACCTTACTGAAAATTATCGCTGGAGTGGGTAAACCTACTACAGGTAATGTTGCTGGTCCGAAAGATGCCATTATAGCCTATTTACCGCAACATTTGTTAACAGAGGATAACGTGACTGTTTTTGAAGAAACATCAAAGGCTTTCGAAGAAGTCTATGGTATGCGTGATGAGTTGGAAAACCTGAATGAGCAATTAAATATCCGTACAGACTATGAGTCTGACGATTATATGCAATTGATCGAACGTGTATCCGAATTAAGTGAAAAGTTCTATTCGATTGAGGAAGTTAACTATGATGCAGAAGTTGAAAAGGTCCTGAAGGGGCTCGGTTTTGAGCGTTCGGATTTTACAAGACAGACTTCTGAGTTTTCCGGTGGTTGGCGAATGCGTATCGAATTAGCTAAAATATTATTGAAAAAGCCCGATTTGATTTTATTGGATGAGCCAACCAACCACATGGATATCGAGAGTATCCAATGGCTGGAAGATTTCTTGGTCAATTCGGCTAAAGCAGTTATCGTTATTTCGCACGACAGGGCATTTGTCGACAATATCACCAATCGGACCATCGAGGTGACGATGGGAAGGATTTATGATTATCGTGCCAAGTATAGTCATTACTTGGAATTACGTCAGGAGCGTCGCCAGCATCAGCTAAAAGCGTATGAAGAGCAGCAACGCTTTATTGCGGACAATCAGGAGTTTATCGATCGTTTCAGAGGTACCTATTCTAAAACATTGCAGGTGCAATCACGGGTCAAGATGTTGGAGAAATTGGAAATCATTGAAATCGACGAGGTAGATACTTCCGCACTGCGTCTTAAATTCCCACCATCCCCGCGCTCGGGTCAATATCCTGTTATCGTTGAGGATCTAACCAAGGTTTATGATGAACACGTCGTATTTCAAAAAGCAAATATGGTCATCGAACGTGGTGAAAAGGTCGCTTTTGTCGGGAAGAACGGTGAGGGTAAATCGACCATGATCAAAGCAATTATGGGGGAAATCGATTTCGAAGGTACGCTGAAAGTAGGGCACAATGCAAAAATTGGGTACTTTGCACAAAATCAGGCCGCATTGCTTGATGGAGAGATGACCGTTTTTGATACCATTGATCAAATCGCTGTAGGTGAAGTGCGTGTTAAAATGAAAGATCTTTTAGGAGCCTTTATGTTTAGTGGTGATGATACAACTAAAAAGGTGAAAGTGCTGTCCGGAGGAGAAAGAACACGTCTGGCGATGATAAAATTGTTGTTGGAACCGGTAAATGTATTGATTCTCGATGAGCCGACAAACCATTTGGATATGAAAACAAAGGACATTATCAAAGATGCTTTGAAAGATTTCGATGGTACGCTGATCCTTGTTTCACACGACCGTGACTTTTTGGATGGTTTGGCAGAGAAAGTCTTTGAATTCGGAAATAAACGCGTACGGGAGCATTTTGAAGATATTAAAGGTTTCTTGGAATACAAGAAGATGAGTAGCTTGAAGGATATTGAACGTTAGCATCTAAATAAACGTAGTATAAAACCCAATAGGGGATTCAGTTATTAAAAGCGGCTTTTTTATATAAAAGCCGCTTTTTTGCGTTTTAAATTAAGATTAATCGAATCTTCAAGCTTTTTTTTCTTAATCCCAAAGCGTGTGAAAGATACCTTCCCGATCAATACGTTCATAGGTATGTGCACCAAAATAGTCTCGTTGTGCTTGTATAATATTTGTAGGTAATTTTTCCGATCGATAGGCATCAAAATAAGAGAGTGCGTTTACGTATCCGGATACGGGTATCCCGTTTGCGATAGCATCTTTCAATACCTCGCGAAGGCTGGCCTGCGTGCTCAGCAACTTTTGTGCCATGGTGTTATCGAGTAGGATATTACGCAAGTCAGGATTAGCCGCATAGGCTTTTCTAAAATCCTCGAGCAAAGCCGCGCGAATAATGCAGCCGCCTCGCCAGACTTTGGTTACCACCTGTAAATCTAACTCATAGCTATAGCTTTCCGATGCAACAGTAAGCTGTGCCAAACCTTGCGCATAGGTCGTGATGATCACAAAGTACAATGCATTTTTTAAGCGAGAAATGAGTGTTGCTGCGGGGAGATCAACCGCTTGTCCATCCCATTGAAGTAATTTTGCCGCCTCCAAACGTTCAGGTTTGTATTTGGACATATCGCGCATATTGACCGCTGCATCAATCACCGGAACTGGCACCTGTAGATCCATCGCATTTTGCGAAGTCCATTTACCTGTTCCTTTTGATCTTGCCCAATCTGAAATCAGGTCCACCAAATACTGGTCACCTTCTTTTTTCTTTAGAATCTGAGCGGTAATCTCAAGCAAGAACGAGTTTAGTTCGCCCTTGTTCCATTCTTCGAAGGTCTGCTGTATGGTTTGGGTGTCAAAACCATATAATCTTTTCATCAGGTCATAGGTCTCTGCAATTAACTGCATGATACCATATTCGATGCCGTTATGCACCATCTTTACATAATTTCCGGCCGACCCGTTGCCTAAAAATTCTACACAGGGCTCGCCGATTACCTTGGCCGAAACTGCCTCAAATATTGGCCTTAGTCTTTCGTATGCCTTTCTGTCGCCACCGGGCATCAAGCTTGGCCCGCGACGAGCGCCACTTTCTCCTCCCGATATGCCCATTCCGAAGAAATGTATACCCATAACGGAAAGCTCATTAAACCTTCTGTCTGTATCCGCGAAGTACGTGTTTCCGCCGTCGATGATGATATCTCCTTTATTCAAAAGCGGAACAAGACTGGCAATTGCCATATCAACCGGCTTTCCGGCCGGCACCAATAGCATAATTGCTCTGGGTTGTTGCAAAGCCCCGATAAACTCTTCTACTTGGGGCGTCACTTTGATGCGATGTCCTTCGCTTGCTTCAGCTTCCAATGACTCCGCTTTCTGTGGATCTAGGTCTAGTCCTGCTACTGCGAAACCGTTGTCGGCGATGTTCAGCAATAAATTACGTCCCATTACGCCGAGTCCAACTATTCCAAAATCGTAGTTATTCTTTTTATCTATACTCATCGTTTAATACCATTTTTCTAAGTTGAAATTTACCATTTTTGTTGATACTATGAAAGACAATTATCAGCAGATCGGTATGCGGCGCTTTTCTCGTTCCAATTAGTTTGCTGGTATTGAGCCTTTTGTTGTAAACCAACAGATAATCCGTATATTGAGCTCTCCTAAACATCAATTTTATTTATGATCATTGGATTAGACATTGGGACATCATCTGCGAAAGCTGTTGCATTTGGCTACGAAGGGAACATCTTATCCCAGTATAGTGTACCTTATCCTATATTAAACCCGTCGGAAGGCTGGTACGAGCAAGATCCGGAGATTGTTTATGCTGCATGTATTGAGTCTATTCGGTATGTAATGATTAACTTAAGGCAATCTCGTGCAGAGATACCGAAACCCGTATGTATTTCGGTGAGCAGTGCTATGCACGGACTGATCGCTGTTGACTCGGCGGGACAGCCACTTAGCAATTGCATAATATGGGCAGATCGCAGAAGCGAGCATATTGCGGTTGCCTTGGAGGCAAGTGAGGTGGGAAGGCTGCTTTATCAGCAGACGGGTACACCAATACATCCCATGTCTTTGCTTTGCAAATTAATGTGGATAAAGTCCAACGATCAAAAATTATTTGCTCAGTCGCACAAGTTTATCGGTATCAAAGAATTTCTTTTTTACCGGCTCTTTGGAGTTTACATAGTCGATCATTCCATCGCATCTGCAACAGGGCTTTTCGACATACATCACCTAACATGGTCTGATCAGGCGCTAAGCTTGGCGGGTATATCGGAAGAGCAACTAGCATCTCCAGTTCCGGTCGATTATATTTTAAATATGCCTAGCCGAGAAATTGCGGCCTTGATGCACATCCCTGAAGATACCCCTTTTGTTATAGGTGGTAGCGATGGTTGTTTGGCTAATCTCGGGGTAGGGGCTATAAGTCCTGGAGTGGCTTCGGTAACAGTCGGTACCAGTGGAGCTATTCGCGTAGCAAGTTCGCAGGCAAATCAAGAAAAAAAACAAAGACTATTTACATACCTGCTGAGACCCAATGAATATATAATTGGTGGTGCGGTTAACAATGGCGGTGTATTACGCAACTGGTTTCGAGACAACTTTTTGTGCGAATTTACCCAAATGGAAGAAGATGGAGATCCTTCTGCGGCGTTAAATGCTTTGGTCGACTCCGTCGTTCCCGGGGCGGAGGGCTTGATATTCTTGCCCTATCTAACTGGTGAACGGGCACCACATTGGAATTCCAATGCAAAAGGCGTTTATTTTGGAATACAGTTGCATCATGGCAGGGCGCACTTTGCGCGTGCCATGATGGAAGGGATGTTGTTTGCAATTTACAGTGTAGGACTCGCATTAGAGGAGAACACCGGTCCCATTCATACGATCTTTGCAAGCGGCGGCTTAGCGCGTTCATCGTTGTTGGTGCAGATGCTTGCAGACATTTTCAATAAACCTGTATTTACCAAAAATACAGTAGAAAGCTCTGCTTGGGGAGCAGCCTTGATAGGCTTGGAAGCATTGGGTATACAGGGAGGTGGTCCTACTATAAAAAACAAACAAACGGAAGGAAAGCAAGATACCGAGCACTGTTATAAACCGAGTGCGGAGAATCACGCTGTATATATTAGAAACTTCCAAAAATTTGAACGCCTGTACCATTTATTGGAAGGTGAGTTTTAACTAGATATAAATTATTATGCCTCTAATCATCGTTATTTTGGGAGTAGCTTTACTACTTCTTTTAGTCACTGTCGTTCGGTTAAATACGATCTTTTCATTACTGATAACCTCTGTTGCGGTCGGTTTTGCGATGAATATGAGTGCCGTCGATATCCTTAAATCTGTTGAAACTGGAGTGAGTACCACTATGGGCCAGTTGGCACTATTGTTGGCTTTCGGGGCTCTACTGGGGAAATTGATGGCGGAGGGTGGTGCTGCAGAAAAGATTACAACGGTACTAACGGCTGTATTTGGCAAAAAGAACTTACCTTGGGCAATGGTTCTCACGGGCTTTTTAGTAGGAATTCCCTTATTCTACAATGTCGGTTTTATCGTCTTAGTACCATTCGTTTTCATGGTATGTGCTTCCAATAAAATGCCCTTGCTTTACGTCGCTATTCCGTTGCTGGCAGCGCTGTCCGTGACACACGGTTATTTGCCTCCACATCCGGGAGCTACCGCCATAGCGCTTACCTACAAAGCGGATATAGGTTTAACAATGGTGTATGGCATTATTGTGGCAATTCCTGCGATAATTATCGGTGGACCGCTCTTTGGCAGGATGCTTAAGCGTATTCCGACCAACCCACCCACTGAGTTTTTTCCTGAACACAATCAAGCAGATCGAAAAGAGCTCCCCGGATTTGCAATTAGTATATTTACGGGGCTTTTTCCAATAATTTTAATTGCTTTTGGTTCATTTTCCCATCTAATATTTCCAGAAGGCTCCTCTTGGCTGAAGGCACTACGTTTCTTGGGTGATCCGGTGGTGGCTTTAATGATTGCCTCGCTAATGGCGATGTACACAATGGGTATCCGCCAAGGCAAAAGTTTGCGGGAGCAGTCAGCAAGTGTGGAAGAAGCAATCCGCGGGATAATGATGATCCTTTTTATCATTGCAGCATCAGGCGCTTTCAAGCAAATTTTGGTAGATAGTGGTGTAGCGAACTACATCGCTGACCTAACCGCAGACCTGAGCCTGTCGCCTCTTGTGCTAGCATGGTTAATAGCCGGTATCATTCGCCTAGTTATCGGTTCGGCTAGTGTTGCTGGGCTCACGGCAGCGGGCATTATGCTTCCCATTGTGCAGGCAGGAGAGGTTACTCCTGAATTAATGGTGCTAGCGACGGGAGCGGGTAGTCTCATGTTCTCACACGTCAACGATCCGGGGTTTTGGATGTTTAAATCTTATTTTGGAGTGAGCATGAAGGATACGTTTCGCTCATGGACGGTGATGGAAACGCTCGTTTCTGTTATTGGATTGATCGGTGTCTTGATTTTACACTGGCTTGGCCATTGACAGCGAATGAGAAAGTTTCATATTGCTAGGATACATTAATAGGACAAAGCGTCTTAAACGAATATTGAATTATATAGGCCCATAATCGGTTGATTATGGGCTTTTTTTTGATGAAAACCTTTGTTTGATTTTTTTTTCTTAATATCGTGACAATGAGCCAAATTTTGTTGTTCTAAAACTATGCAGAGATTACATCGTTTTTATATTTTTTTATTGATTTGGGTAGGAAGCTGCCTCCCCGGGCTGTCAGCTTTCGGGCAATTTATCGCCTATACCGTCGACAATTTGCCAAGCCCCAAATTACAGGGACAGGATTATTTTGTCTCCAATCCTGATGGGATTCTATCCTCGGGTACAGTGGCCGAATTAGATGGCTTATCGACGCAGATTGAGGCTGCTACAAAAGGTGAATTTGCAATCGTTGTTGTGAATGATTATGTTGGCGACAGTGATTTCGAATTTGCCCTAAAATTATTCAATACCTGGGGTGTCGGTAAGAAGGAAAGTAACAATGGGCTTTTGTTGTTTATTGCTAAAGACCGGCATGAATACCGTTTTATTACAGGGTATGGTATGGAAAGTATTTTGCCCGATGCCTATTTAAAACGTATTGGCGAAAAATATCTCGTACCCAATTTTAGGAATGAAGATTACGACCGCGGTGTTACGGAGGCCGCAGAATTTATTAAGACAATTCTTACCTCACCGGATAGTAAGGCGGAGCTGGAACGCTTGATGCCAGAGGCAACGCCGGTCTGGAGCTTTAAAAGTCCTATTCTGCGAAATTCTCTGTTGGTTTTAGGTTTATTTGCGATCTGTTATATCTGGTTGGGCGAGGTGACGCGAGCGATCAAAGGAAAGTTGACCAAAAAAAGTAAATATTTTCCGCCTTTAGTCAGTGGATGCGGCTGTATGGGGATATTAATGTTTATCTCGGTGTTTATCTGTGCATTTGCCCTCAATAATTTTGAGGAGGTCTATCAGTGGAAAAATCTACCTTATTTTATAGTTGTTTTTGGTAGTATTACCCTGGCCATGAAATACAATGCAAGCCGCACGCAAATTGTTAATTCCTATCAGGATGAGGAAAATATTCAAAGGGCTCTACGTAAATTTCGTGTCTGGGGTTTGGTTCCGCTATTACTGAGTCCATTGGCACTATTTGATGTCATTGGATTAAACAAGCGCATTCGGAAGAATCAACTTCGATTGATGCCGCCAGATCAATCTGGTCGTTGGTTGCGCATGAATAAGGATGATGTATCTACCCGTGAAAGTGCGTACCTGGATAAGGGGCAGCTTTTGGAGGAAAAAATCGGTAGTCGTTCGTATGAAATCTGGATAGATCAGGCGACCAATGAAACAAAGCTGGTTCCCTGGGACGAGAATGTTGGGTTCAGTGAATGTCCTGCATGTCATTATAGAACTTTTGAGACTGGACGTACCAAGACGATACGTGCAGCAACTTATAGTTCGCAGGGATTGGAGGAACGCTTTGACTTATGTAAGAATTGTGGACATCGGGTATCTCATGGTGAACACTCGACTCCAGTTAAAGTGCGCTCAACATCGAGTAGCTCTGGTGGAGGATCTAGCAGTAGTGGTGGCGGTGGAAGCTTTGGCGGCGGATCTTCTGGTGGGGGTGGTGCCGGTGGAAGATGGTAATCGGTAATTTAGGGCAAAAAAAAAGGTTTCCAAACGGGGAGAATGAAAACCTTAAATAACCAATTATAAACCTAAATTATGATGACACAAATATAGTGTATATATTACACTATGCAAATTTTTTTTTAAAAAAAATGAAAAAATAAATTACAGCTAGCGCGAGATGATTTCTGTTTATAAATTAAAACCAAAATTTCAGCAGTTGCTGATGCCGATCTTGAACTTTTTACATAGAAAAAAGGTAACGGCAAACCAGATCACGATCGGATCTATTGTATTGTCTTTGATCATTGCTTTACTGTTTTGGTATGCTGATCGTTTCCCGATTTTCTTTTTGGCCCTGCCAATCGGATTGTTATTACGAATGGCTTTGAATGCCTTAGATGGCATGATGGCACGACTTTTTAATCAGACTAGCAAGACGGGCGAAGTCTTGAACGAAGTCGGAGATATTGTTTCGGATGTCGTGCTATTTTTTCCTTTGCTGAAGTTTCATCCAGAAAGCATATATCTGATCGTCGCTTTTATCGTATTAAGTGTTGTGAATGAGTTTTGTGGATTGATCGGGAAGGTGATTGCCAATGATCGTCGTTACGATGGACCGATGGGTAAAAGTGATCGTGCTTTGCTGTTGGGGGTATATGGAATTTTAGCATTATTGCATATTTCAATGGTTACTGTTTCAGGTTATATTTTTGGTGTTTTATGCTTACTCTTACTTTTGAGTTCGGTAACTCGATTGAGAAAGGCTTTGGCGCATGGCTGATGCCAATAGCAAGTTCGCAGATGTTCCTGTTCGTGTTAGAAGCTGGGGTTATATTGTCTTGGTGTTGGCGGTTGCCTTCGTTCCACCAACAATATCACCCTTGTTTGTGGCCTGGATAACCTTTCAAGGGATGCGCGAGTTTGCTCGTATGTTTATCCCTGAATGTAAGACGCAACCATTGGTGTTTCTTTGCATGGCATTGTTGCAAGCGTTGCTCCTATACTTTTGTTCCTATCGAGCATATCTATTGTTGGCTAGCTTCTTGTGTTTGGGGACTGCTTTGTTTTTCAAATATGGTTTAAAGGTTAAGAAGGGAGCTGTGTTTGGGCTGTTTTTGGGCGCGGTAGCTTGTTTGCTTGCATTTAGCCATTTAGCTTTTATCCGATCCATTAAAGTGGATGGCAACCCATTCCTAGGACTAAAATTAATCGGATATATTGTTGTGTTAACGGAATTGAATGACGTCTTTCAATACCTGATGGGTAAGTTTTTTGGCAAACGTAAAATCGTTCCGCGTATTAGTCCAAATAAGACAATTGCGGGATGTGTGGGCGGTATCAGCTTAACAATTATATTGAGTATTTTATTGGGCTATTTTTTACTGCCATTTCAGAATTTTCTATACTTTTCGTTGTTCGGTTTGTTTTTCGGTATTTTGGGATTCTGGGGAGATGTCCTTTTTTCCTATCTGAAAAGAAAGACAGGAGTAAAAGATACTGGAACATTGATTCCTGGGCATGGTGGTTTATTGGATCGTATCGATAGTCTGATCTTCAATGCGCCCCTGTTTTATGCTTTGATTATCCTGTTTTTGGGGAATTAATAGAATTTGATGAATGTGGTAGTGAGAAGGCTAACTAAAATTTCAATCTGATGGCTTATCAACGTGCTGTTTTATTTTCGGGGGGTGGAACTCGGTTCAGTATATATCTTGGTATGTATGCTGCGCTGGATGAGCTGGGTTTAAAACCAGATCTGCTTATCGCGAGCTGTGGTGGTTCAATGGCAGTGGCTGTTATACAAGCCTTTGATACACATGAAGCTCGCAAGTCCTATCTGCAATCAGACGAGTTTTATCAGTTTTTCCTGCATCATCGGCTTACAGAACAGCGTCGTTTGGGGAGGCTGGGCGTGTATGTTTTGAAAAAACAGTTTAATAAAAAACGGGCACCCTTTATTGAGGATGTTTTTAATCGCTATCTCGTCCATATGGAACAGGATCTTTCCTTACTATTGCCTACATTGGATAGACCATTCTCAGCAGCAATTCCAGCACTTGTGGTCGGCGCTAAAGTGCTGTTCAGTCCGTCTGAAGTTGGGCAGCGGCGTGGGGACCGGAAACTCTATCAAAAGATATTGATGGGAACTCAGGATGTATTGGCAAACGTGCCCGTTGAGGCAATAGGAATTTCGGCTAGTAATTACGAGCATAGTGCAGTGGCTAAAGCGGTTCATTTGAGTGCTGAGTTTTCTATGCTACAGGCGGCCCGTATTTCGATGTCCGATATGTTTTATATTGAACCTGTATGCTCCAATAAAACCTATTATACGGGTGGAGCAATTGATCTTGTACCAATGGAGCTAGCAAAGTCGCTTGCTCAAAACATCATATGTGAGCGAAAACAACCTTATAAACCGCAAGAAGAAGCGTTGGTTCGGGCAGTATTAGGCTTTAGCGGAAATAAACGATTAACAGATTTGGAACAGCAGTTTCCGTATGAACATTGGATTGATACACAGGATGCCGCGGAACAATTAGCTGGGAAATACTGTAAAAAAGGAATTGATTGGTCTAAATTTGAAGTTACGCTGTCTTTCCCGATTGATCAACAAGAATTTGCGGAAGCGATGGAAGCGCAATGGAACTATGGTTATGAGGCGACATTAAATTCATTGAAATGAAAGTATTTATTGCCGGTGGTACAAGTGGAATAGGCCTTGCTTTGGCCAAGCGTTATCTTGATCAAGGAGCAGAGGTAGCGGTATGTGGGCGCGATCTGACGAAAATGTCAGCATATTCCTGGGGACATAGCATCAGAAGTTTTGAAGTCGATGTATGTCAATTGAGCAGCCTGCAAAATGCAGTCAGTTCATTTTGTGCGCATATGCCTTTAGACCTCTTTATCAATTGTACAGGGAGTTACGCGGATGACGTTGCTCAACAAATAAGCTATCAGGAGGCGGTGGCTATGCTCCAGGTCAATATGATGGGCACTTTAAATTGTTTTGAAGCGGCAAGAACTGCTATGCAAGGTCAGTCGGAAGGACAAATTGCAATCGTTGCATCAGTTTCGGGAACGCTCCATTTTCCCAATTCAAGCCTATATAGTAAGACAAAGCGTGCTGCAATCCAAGTGGCTGATGCGTATCGTAGGGCACTCTATCCATATGGAATTGCGGTTACTGTTATTGCTCCGGGCTATGTTGATACAGATAAACTGAGAGCCCTCAATAAGCAAGATTTGTCTAAAAAGCCATTCTTAATCGCTGTAGACGATGCAGCACAGCGTATAATGACAGCTATCGAACAGAAGAAGAAGCAAGTCGTTTTTCCGAAGCGTATGAAGTGGTTGATGGCATCTCTGGGACTACTTCCAAATATTGTGTTGAATAAAATTATGTCAAGGAAGGCCAAATGGATGAAAAACGACTGAAAAATAGGGGGCTGCAATTTGCTGTTTTCCTTTATTGTGCGCTATTTTTCCAGTTGACTTATTCTGCTGCTGCGGTCCATGCTGCAAATCAGGCTACTGTATCTTCGTTTGTGTTTCCTTTTGAACACTTTATGCCGTTTGTTTCTTGGATGATTATCCCCTACATGAGTAGCGGTTTGTTCTTCGCTTTGGTTCCTTTCTGTTGTCGAAGTCGAGAAGAGCTTTGGGTCTATACGAAGCGTTTCAGTTTCATTACCATCGTCTCTATTTGTTGTTTTTCTATTTTTCCCTTGCGATTTTCTTTTGATAGGCCTAGCGTTGAGCATCCTGTTTTTAAATTCTTCTTCGCCTTTTTAAGTAAGCATGACTCTCCATTTAATCAAGCACCTTCGTTGCATGTGGCGTATGCATGTCTGTTTTGGTCTGTGCTCGGTAGGGCGCTAAAAGGTTGGACACGCTGGGTAGTGGGGATTTGGCTGCTATTCATGGGGATTGCTACACTCACCGTTTATCAGCACCATCTGGTGGATGTGTTGACCGCGTTGATTCTGGTTCATGTTGGATTTGTCCTATTCCCATCACCATCGGGATTGCTTCATGACAGCGCTTTATTGAGGCTAAAGGCGGGGGATTTGCCCTTTTTGGCCGGTACCGAAAAGATGAAATTAGACGAAAAGGCGAAATTAGACTTGGAGGCCGAGGTTTGTCGTAGAAACCAGGGAATTGGCAACGTTTACTACGCCATCGGCTGGTGTTTACTGTTACTGGCATTGTGGGGCGGAACTCATGCATTTGGATTATATCTTTTGTGTTGGCCATCCTTAGTCTGTATTGCGGTAGGAAGGAATTATGTTATCAATAATCCAAGGTTTCTGAAAAATGAAAAAGGTTGGATATCCGGCTTTAAGAAATTGTTTTATAGCCCATACCAATGGATTTATTGGTTGTTGTGGCGATTCGCAAGACGTCGTAATAATCTGCCATTGCTTGAGATTTTACCAGGTTGTTATGTAGGCCCGAGGACGACAGCAGGAGATCTCCGTGTGCTCGGTCTGAATAAGCATCTGATTGTTTTTGACCTGGCTGCCGAATTGGAAGAAATAGCGATCCTACATGTACAGGAAAACTATCATTCATTTCCATTGTTGGATATAGCGGCAATTACGCTGGCTGATGCCGAAAGGATATTGGCTGCGCTCGTCATCCGTTATCAGCAATTGAAGCGAGGTGAAAATATGATTATACATTGTACAATGGGCTACAGCAGGAGTATGATTTTTGCTGTTCTATTGTCACAAAAAATATTATCTTTAGATTTAATGGATGCTATAGATTTGGTTAAATCTCATAATAAACATCTTGTATTGCATAAACATGCACTTAAGTTGATGAAGGTGCTAGTCGAGAGAAATAGCTAGACGGTCATTTGCATGATCTTTGTTGTTAAATATACTATTTGATATTAGTCAGTAAAATTATACATGAAATCAGGTTACTTCAAGAGTTTTGATCAAGGGGAGTTATTATATCGCGTCTGGAATTATCAGGCTGGACAGCGGGCATTGATTGTACTGCACCGTGGGCATGAGCATTCGGAACGTCTGCAGGAGATGGCTACGGATCCACAGTTTGCCGATCATTCAATCTTTGCATTTGATTTGCGCGGACATGGTTATACGAAAGAACCAGTTTCACCGATCTTTATGGATTATGTGCGGGATCTAGATAGTTTCGTTCATTATATAGGCCGTGAATATTTGGTTGATTCGAAAGACATTTTCGTTATCGCCAATAGTATTGCAGGAGTTGTTGTCAGTGCCTGGGTACATGATTTTGCTCCTAAAGTCGCAGGTATTGCATTGTTGGCACCTGCATTTGAAATTAAATTATATGTGCCCTTGGCAAATCAGATGATTGCTTTGGGAACAAAGCTAAAAAAAGATCTGATTATCCAGAGTTATGTCAAATCTAAAGTGTTGACTCACGATATAGACCAGCAGAAGGCTTACGATGCCGATCCTTTGATTTCCAAATCTATCAATGGCGCTTTGTTGGTTGATCTATTAAAAGCTGGCGAGCGTATCGTTGAAGACGCTACGGCGATTGATATTCCTGTGATTGTCCTTTCTGCTGAAAAAGATTATGTGGTCAAAAATTCGGTGCAGAAAAAATTCTTTGTGACAATTGCTTCAAAATTGAAGACCTTTATTACATTACGTAATTTCTACCATGGGATTCTATTTGAAACAAACCGGCAAAAGGTGTACCAGTATCTGCGAAACTTTATCGACAAGGCCTATGCCCGACAAAGTCCTGAGCTGACGCTTGAACCCGATGAGTTTTCGGTGAAAGAGTATGAACAATTATACCATAAGTTACTTCCTGCGGGTGAAAAATTGAATTATGCGGTCCAGAAATGGGCATTGGGTAAAATAGGTTCCTTAAGTAAAGGAATGAATTTAGGCCTGCAGTTTGGATTTGATTCTGGGATATCGCTGGATTACGTCTATCGCAATGAATCGCAGGGTAAAAACCGCTTTGGCCGCATCCTCGACCGTGGTTATCTGGAGGCCATCGGCTGGAAAGGAATTCGCATTCGAAAACAACACTTGTTACAGTTGCTGGAAGAGCATATAACAAAAGTTAAAGCTGCTGGGAAAACCGTTAAGATATTGGACATTGCGGGTGGGACCGGAAATTACTTATTTGATATTAAAGAAAAATATCCCGAGGCCGAAATCGTGATTAATGAATTCCTGTTGTCAAATATTGCGGTAGGAGAGAAGATTATCCGTAGAAACGGATTGCAGGGAATACGATTTACCAACTACGATTGTTTTGATCCAGCTACCTATTCCAAACTGGAATTCAAGCCTAACATTGTTATTATCTCAGGTATCTTTGAACTTTTTGGTGATAACGAAATGGCAAGTAGAGCTGTAAAAGGTGCAACTTCGATTTGTGAAGAAAGCAGTCATTTGGTTTATACTGGACAGCCATGGCATCCACAGTTAAAGATGATTGCTTACGTGTTAAACAGTCATCAGAAAAAAGACTGGGTGATGCGCCGTCGTTCGCAGAAAGAATTAGACCGTCTGATGGCCTACAATGGAGTCGTTAAGGAACGTATGCTGATCGACGACTTTGGCATATTTACAGTTTCTTCGGGGGCTGTGAAGGGCGGATAATTGTAAAAGATTGAAAAGCTCATAGCCTAGTAGTATTTTCTTTAATCTTACTCTCAATATTTTTTAATCTTATAACAAACTCAATAAAAAGTTCCCATTTTGGGAACTTTTTATTGAAATAGCTTTGATTTTGCTTATCTCAGGTTTTTTTAAATGGAGGTAAGTAAAATGGATATCCGGTTCTTATATTCTCTGATCTCCTGAACAATATGTTCCAAATTTCCATTGAATTCCATGATGCTTATATAAATTGGCGTGTAGCCGATTTTGAAGATTTAGATGAAGATACATTGCGTATGAAACGTCACATTCCAGATATGGTGGAACTTGAACGTTTATTGGACATTGCTAAGATAGCCTTCGCGCAGAAGATGGTCGTATTATTTGGTTTTAATGAAATAGTATTATAGAGTGCAAAACAATTATGGAAACGAAATATCATACTAAATATCCTGAGGAGGGTGATTATATCATCGAATGTCAACAAGAAGAACTAAATGTATAGCCGAATGTTAAATATAGATTTGCTGTTTTCATTATATAGTAAATTACTTGAATTGATATTCTGTCAATCGTTGCTCTCCAAACTTCTTTAAAATATTTTGTTCAACAGCCCATTTTAGATCCCTGCTTGCAGTGGGAGCGGAAATATTCTTAAAAGTTTGTAGATAGTCTTTTCGATGAAATTTATTTTGACCGATTTTCTCTTTAAACAGACTTATTCTGTCTTCTAAACGAAGTGTTTTATTTTGAGCTTGTAAAAGTTCTTCTAAAGCGGTCAGAATAATCCCAAGCATGAACTCAATAAATGGTGTTGAGCTACCCTCTTTGTCCGACTCTGAGAGCTTTGCGTAATACGCATCTTGCTTTTGTTTGATTAGGCTCTCAATGGGTAAAAACTCAAAAACAGGATATCGCTGCATTAAAATCAATGTTTGCCATAATCTCCCCATTCTGCCGTTGCCGTCGATAAACGGATGTATAAATTCAAATTCATAATGGAATACACAACTTTTGATTAGAATTAAATCTGCGTCTTTTTTTAGATAAGCAAAAAGATCTTTCATCAAACCTTTAACCATTGTCCCACTTGGGGCAATATGTTTTACCTTTGAACCTTTTACAATACCCACATTCGTAGTTCTTAATTTTCCTGCATTATCGATCAACCCATTCATCAGGAGAGAATGAGCCTTTTCTAAATTTTTTAATTCATAAGGATTAAAATCATTTAATTTGTCATAAACTTTTATAGCATTTTGTACCTCTAAAATATCCTTTTTGGGTGCAATAATTCTTTTATTTTCTAATAATGCGGTAATTTGTTCCTCAGTTAACGTGTTACCTTCGATTTCTAAAGACGATTGAATCGTTTTTATACGGTTCTTTTTTCGTAGCTCCGTGGTGGGTTTATATAAATGAGCAGCATTAATTTCTCCTATTCTTTCTGAAATAGAACTAACTAATTTTAAAGTTTCACTTGTAATAATATACGGTGGTTTCATTATGATGATACTATCATTTGATACTATCAAAGATAATCATTAATCAACCTAAAAATAGCTAATGCTTAAAAAATATTTGACAGTACTCGTATCAGAAATACTGCTATTCCAGCTGAATAGACAGGTAAAGTCCACTGGAATAGCAATGTTAAATATTAGTTCTTATAAGCACGAATGGCCTGTATGATACCCTCTAGATTTTCGTTAAAGTCCTGCATCTGTGCAAACACCTTATCATCTTTGGCCAAACCACCATGTTTATTGTTTTTGCGGAAGATTTGTTTGATGTGTTCCCAGCGATCTTGTTCCACATTGTTTATCAATCCGGCGAGTTCTTTCAATTTTAGAAGATTACTTTCTGTATCGGCAGTAAGGGTTTGTGACTCGCTTTCATAATGTGCGAGGAGAACTTGATCGATTTCCTGATCGTTCATCATGGGTACGATCTGCGCAATGAGCTTGCTCATATTCCGGTAGGATCCTTGCATTTTGAACGGCGGTTCTGTTCGGTAATTGTCCTGCATGGCCGCACTTTGAATATAATTTTGATTGACCTTGATGACAACATTTCTGATCTTTAATACATGTTTTAATACCGTTATAAAATCATCGATATCTTGCTTCAGGTAATTGCCTTCTAAATCGGGAAGTTGGTCTACCACCGATTGCGCGTAGTTCACTAAAGCATAAAAGTCGTTGAAGGATTTGCTTGCTATTTTTTCAAGGTAGCTGTTTTCAATTGCCGCATTTTCGATCAAGCTTAGATTGAATAGTGCTTCGGTATCACCGATCACATCCCCTAGATTGTAGACATCGGCACGGTTGGCAAGCATATCTGGAATCTGAAATTTGGACCCGCTTTCTGTATAGGGGTTTCCAGCCATTACGATGCAGAATCTTTTCCCGCGCAAATCATATGTTTTACTCTCGCCTTCAAAAATACCGTCGATCTTACGTTGCCCGTCAGCCAATGAAATAAATTTCTGTAGGAATTCAGGATTCAAATGTTGGATATCATCGAGGTAGAGCATCACATTGTCGGCCATTTCAAAGGCAAGATTAATCTTCTTAAGTTCCTCACGTTCCCCGGAAGTTTTCGCCTCCACAGGATCAATTGAAGTAATGGAATGCCCAATTGTAGGTCCGTTGATTTTCACAAAATGTAATCCCATGGTTTTCGCGAGGTATTCCATCAATGTTGTCTTTCCGTAACCTGGCGGAGAAATGAGGAGAAGCATACCCATTCTGGCGGTACGTTTATTGTCGCCAGCTGCCCCAAGTTGTTTAGCCAGGTTATTTCCGATCAATGGAAAGTAAACCTCGTTGATCAACTTATTTCGGACAAAAGATGTTAAGACTTTTGGTTCAAATTCTCCGATTTTCAGCTCCTTGGCATATGTTTTTCCAAGCTGTTCCTTCAAAGAAGCGAATTCTTGAAAACGAGGGGCATTCAATTCGGCAAATGTCTTCAACCTACGCAGAAATTGATGGTATTGAATCTGCTCTTCTCCATTGTTCAAGATCGGATGATTTCCCTTTAATCCCTGGATGAGCGCATTGTCTTTGGCGATGATCAATTGGTATTCATCTTTTGGATAAAGAAGTGTGACTGCAGTTTCCTCAATGTACTTGTGGAAACCCTGGTAATCACTGTTCTCGTCGATAAAAGAATTTAGCCAATTTAAAGTCAAATAGAAACGGTCTACGAGACTAAATTGTGTATGCTGAATATCTGCTTCAAAGAGTTTGAAACTCTTTTTGTTTTCCAATAGCCTGATGAAAGCCTTTTTCAGTTCATCCGATTGTTCACTGACGACAAACTTGCTATAGCTTGTGAAAGTTTGGAAAAGATAGCTCGCGATCTCCTCTCCATTAATTGTCGAGCGATCCAAATGAGTGTCCCAATTGTTGAATAATTTTGTGAGTTCGTCAACGACAGATTGGTAGCGTGTGGAATTTGGAAATGCTTTTAATACGGAGTGTGTAGACTGGATCAACGCTTTCTGTTTTTCCTGTTGGTCTTGGGCTAGTGAATGCCAAAACAACTGCGCCATAGCACGCAAATGAGCATCGTAACGTAAGAGATCAAGCTTGCTGTCTAGCTGTTTGATGGTATCATAGATTACCAGAGCATCAAAATTATGCACTCCTTTGACATAGCCTTCCGAATAACTTTGCTCGACAGTCTGATTGATAAACAGGTTGGCATCAAAATCGTGCTGTCCTTTAGAAGCAAGGAATGTTTTATAAGCGAGATATTCAGCTCGGTATACATCTTTGTTTTCGGAAATCAGTTCCTGATCCCAAATATCTCTAAAGTTTTCTATTTCGGAACCTTTGACTTTTTGATAGAAGCTCGTTCCGGTAAGATGGAAGTATATTTCGTCATTTTTGCGTACGAGCGTTAAACTGAGTGACTGACTATTGACGGCAAATTTATGCTTACCAAGAGCAATAATGTTCTCTCCATCTACAAAAAGATCATTCTTGTCACGTAAAACGCGTAATGCATCCTCTTGAGATTTTTTGAGTAGGTTTTCAAGATTTTCAGCTTTTGAAACATCACTGAGCGTTTTCAGTTCTTGCACAAGTTGTCTGATTTTGTCAATCATCAAATCTGAAGCAAAGAAACTTAGGATTTCCTCACGCGTTGCAAATGTCTTTGACTTGTTTTCAATATTCTTTAATACACGAAGGCCAATTTGTTCGAGTGAAGAGCTTCGTTTGTTGATCTGTTCAACGATTTGCTCTCTGCGGGAATTAAATGCTTTGATGATTTCATCACGCTTATCTGCTATCTTCAGGGCGAAGTCCTCAAATTCTGAGAACTTACTTTCAAGTTCTTCCAGTTGAACAATGACCTTAGTATAATACTCGTCTACTTTTTCTGTTGTCGTAGAGAGTTCAAGGTAGTTGGTGACAGACTGCTCCAGTAATGTAAGTTGGGCAGAAAATTCTGCAATGGCTTCCGTACTTTTTAATGAATTGAGTTTGCGTGTAAGCTGCGACCGGACTTCATTCAAGGAAGAGAAAATAACAGCTATCTTTTCGATAATTTTGGTGGTTTGAGTGGAGTCGTCGATTTTTAAACTGTTTAGAATATCGATCAACAGCTCCAGCTCACTCGATATAGCCGAATTGGCTTCCTCGATCGCCTTGGCGTCATAGACCTTGATAATTGCTGCAACATTGTTTTTCTGTTGCTCCACTTTCTGCTCATAGGGGTGTAAAGCCTCGTCGCGAAGCAAGAAGGCAATTGTCTTTTCGGCGAGCTCGGTGGTGATTGACTGTAGTTTATCGAGTAAAGCATCGATGCGGACTACATCAATATATTTGACATTTTTGAGGTCAATGATTTCGCCTTGTAAACGACGTGAATCTGCCAGTTGATGAACAAGTTGATCAAGCTTCTCGACTACTGTACTATTGATGGAAAAGGTAAGCTCCTCCATTTTCTTCTCGGCACTGCTATTGAGCTCTGTGGCGTATTTACGTTGGGCTTGGACCTTAACAAATTCGTCAATTGCTGTATTGGCGACCTCCTTGATCTGTGCGAGTGGCTGCCCAAGATTTGACAAGGCTTCATCCTTTATCCAAAAATAGGAGTCAAGTAGGACAGTCGATTTTTTGAGTATATCTTCATAAAGACCTTCATAACTGTCTTCTTTGTTGATGAGCTGTATGACTTCTTGTGCCTCGGCCATGGCTTGTACGATCTGTTTATTACCGACCTTATAAAGCGGATCGTCTTTTTTTAGCTCATTTTCTTTGAGTACAGCCATGTAAGGGGTTTCCCAGATCTGAACCTGATGATGCCTTGTTGCTTCGGCCTCTGTGTGAAAGTAAATTAAACTACCGTCTTTGAAAAGGGTGAAGCCATTGCAGATGATCGGAGTTTCGACATGCTGCTGAATGATGTTATAAGACAGTAAGATGTAGGTATTCGTTTCCTCCTGACAAAAGATATAGAGAAAGTCTTCGCCGTTTGGTGATGCTATGCGTCTAAGGAAACTAACCTGGTCAAACTGGACGTCAAAGATTTTATGGGTGCCATTCTGCAGGTAGTATCCGTTAGAAAAAATGATACCTTGACTATCGGGTAGTAGAATGGCCGATTCATTAAGTGATTTAAGGTTCACAACTTCTTTTGTCCGTTGGTTAAAGACAAATGCACGGAAATCTTCTTGATACGGTTTAATGCGTACGGCAATCAAATTGCCAAGGTCTGCATAATAGTAATCCGCATCATCCAGTTGTTGGTCGGCGTTTGAAACTTTTTCGGAGAAGATTCCTTTTCCCGTATCGGTATTGTTTTCAATTTTGAAAGTAATATCGCCATTGATCGCTTCTATAAAGATCTTGTCCTTAATGGAAATGTGCGGGTGTTTTCCGAGGCGACGATCTTCCAAGGTTGTTTTTGTCCAGTCAAACTCAAACTGATTAGGCAATTTAACCTCATGAATGCTGCGGTCGTCCTGATATTGAAGTGTTCCGTCTTTAATCAACCATTTGAATGCCTTCAGGTCAGCAGGATTTTTGCTGGTCTGAAAGATCATATAAAGATAGTTTTCCGTACGTCGAAACTTGGAAAAGATCGAGTCGCGATAGTATTTATATAAATTTTGGTAATCGCCAATGAAATTAGGATCATTGATCAGCTCGAGCGATTGTGGGATAAATTGATTGTTTTCGAACGTATATACACTGAAAACATCTTCGAGTTTAATTTCGGTACGTAACCCAAAATGGACGTTATAACCGAATATACATAGATTGTCCAGGGCTAAAATACCGCGAGCAACACAGTTATTTTCTGTGGTGATCCGTTGGTTGGCCTTGAGTATAAAACTTGTCGCATTAAAGACTTCCTTGCGGGCATTATTTAGTTGCTGGAGTTTGATAGAAAGCTCTTCTTTTTGTGTAAGAAGTCGCTTCCGAATAATCTCGTATGCACCTTGATCAAGGGAGTCGTTCTGATTTATTACGTTTTCTTCTGGCATAAAACTGAGCTTTATCGACTTTGTATATGTGGTAGAATCATTATTTATTACCTGCAGTGATTATGAACATTATCTGCAGGTAATAATGGGTATTAATTACGACAGCTTTTTATTGGATATGCCCAAGTTTTTCGCCAATCCGAACAAAGAATTGATAAAGCTTTTGTCTTCGCCATTTTCAGCGTCAGTCGCCGCTTGTTGAAGTTTAATCAATGCTGCTGAAACTGTGAGGTTCTTTATATCGTTTGTGGAAATTCCATATTTATCGGCTAATCCACGCACCTTCTCTGCAAGGTCTCCTTGTCCATCTGGACCTATCAGTGAGTTCTTAATAGCTGTGGCATGTTTAGAGTTGTCAATCAAGTGATCAAAACCTTTGGAATTGGAAACTTGACGGACGATATTCTCAAAGAACATGGTTTCGCCACCAACGATATCTATTTTTGCAGTTTTAAGTGCTTC
Organism: Sphingobacterium sp. UBA7253; assembly: GCF_002472745.1. Classification (NCBI taxonomy): domain Bacteria; kingdom Pseudomonadati; phylum Bacteroidota; class Sphingobacteriia; order Sphingobacteriales; family Sphingobacteriaceae; genus Sphingobacterium; species Sphingobacterium sp. UBA7253. Next base: position 25,698 of record NZ_DKSP01000028.1, read on the forward strand.
CGACAATACGCCAGCTTGTGCTTGAGCAATGTCTTTTTGGATATTGATGTGTGCGAGTTCAATATCACGTTCTTTTTGCAATTGCAATTTGAACTCTTCGTGATCTCTGCCCACACCATCCAATTTCTTCATCGCCTCAGCTTTCTCTTCGATACCTTTTGCTTCAGCAAGTGCTTTCTCACGAACAACTTCCGCTTGTGCTAAGCCCTCTTTACGCATTGCTTCCGCTTTCTTCTCGATCACATTTGCTTCAACGGTACCTTGTTTTTCTTCGGCTTCGGCTTTTGCAACCATTACTTCAGCTTCGGATAAGCCAAGCGCGGCTTCTTCTTTAGCTTGTGCTTCAGCAATAATCTTACGACTTTCGGCTTCCTTCAGCGATGCTTCTTTTTTCGCTTCAGCATCGATCAATAATTCCTGAGCACGTTTTTCGGCAATTTTACGAGCGGCCTCTGCATCGATTACTTTTTTCTCCGCTTCCTGCTCTGCTGCGATTTTTGCAGCTTCGGCCGCCTTAACAGTGGATATTAATTTTTCTTCTGCTTCTTGCGATGCCGCAATAACACCAGCTTGTTTCTTTCGTTCTACTTCACGGAATACTTCGATGTCTCGGACGCCTTGTTGCTCTTCAATAACCCCTTTCTCCAATTGTACGCGTTCCTTGATAACACCTTGGATACTTTTCTTCTCCGTCTCTATGGAGCGTTCTTTGTCGATTTGGGCCAAGGTAACAATGCGTTCACGTTCAGTTTGTTCCAAAGCACGGTCTTTCTCTACGCGCTCTGCTTCTACAGCATCCGTGCGCTGCTTGTTTTTCTCAGCAATGATGATCTGACGCAGCTTATTTTCTTCTTGAACAGCTAGTTGCTCTTCGGTAGAAATCCGGACACTTTCGTACTTGAGACGTTCTTCTTCACGGACCTTTGCTATTTCTGCTTCTTCGCGTGCTCTGATGTTATCAATTTCCCGTTTTTGTTTTTCTTCTTTTTCAGCAAGTTGACGATCAAGTTCCAAAATCGCTTCACGAGCTTCGACGTTTTGCTTTCTGATCAACTTCTCTTCGTCACGACGGATAAAATTGGCATTGATATTTTGCTTGGCTGTTAGCTCCGTTATTTTTTTAATGCCTTCACTGTCTAAGATATTGTTTGGATTGAGATGCTCAATATCTGTCTGCTCAAGATAGTCGATTGCACAGTCATCTAGAATATAACCGTTCAGGTCAGTTCCGATGATATCCAAAATTTCGTCACGAAATTCCCGACGGGCTTCATACAATTCGATGAAATCAAATTTCTTACCGACTGTTTTTAGAGCCTCGGAGAATTTAGATTCAAAAATGCTTTTTAAAGTTTCCGGCTCACTTGCACGATCACAACCTAAATTTTGAGCAACATTGATCACATCATCCACACTTTTATTGACGCGAACGAAGAAAGCAACTTTGATATCTGCACGAATGTTGTCCTTGCAGATCAAACCTTCACCTTGCATACGGGCAATCTCAATTTTTTTGATTGAGATGTCCATGATCTCCATTTTGTGAAATACAGGTACAACATACATTCCTTTGTTGAATGCTACTTTTGTACCACCAACACCAGTCCGGACAATTGCTTTCCCTTGTGGAATTTTCTTATAGAATGCACTCAATACAACAAAGAATGCAAAAATTAAAAAGACAGCCAATCCGACAATTAAAAGTATAATTCCGTTTAAGCCACTTAAAAATAAAAGAGGTTGATATAGCATATGATTTGTATTTATTTAGATTTTAATAGTTGGGTTTACGATTAGGATGTAAAGGAATAAAAACCCGTTCTTTTAGAACAGTTGTTTAGGTGTCGAGTCCTTTCTTCTTTTTTCATTAAATATTGTCTATCGTGATTTCTTTGGTCACATAATAATATTTCTTGTCCTTGGATTCGTCAACAATAATGACATCGTCTCCGTAGCCTATTTTCTCCCCATTGTGGCTGACAACATTGAGGCGAATAGGGTCCTGTTGGATGATAAATTCGGCAGAACCTATTTTCTTGCCTTCAATACTGGCTCTCATTTTACCCATGCGACCAAGAAAATCGTGACTTTCTTCGCCATTGTAACCTATAGTTTTAAACATTTTAGCTAAGGGTTTGGTCAGAAAATGCATTAATATAAATGTAACAATGAAAACGGGGATTAGGATAAATACAGACTTTATTCCCCATGAAGCAACATCGATAAAGAGCGAAGAAACAATGGTAATTATCCAGCCTATAAATTTGAATAGTGTTACAATAAGCATGATGGGTACTTTGCCAACATTGATGTAATCCATTGCTTTTGCAAAGAAACCAGGTTCTGTATTAGCGTCCGTATCCGTATGATGATGAACATGGTCGCCCCCCTCAGTTGCGATATCATGTGATCCATCAACGTCCGTGACATCAGGTGTAGGATGGAGGTCTATATCTGCATCGGCATCAAAGAGATGTACTCCATCACCCATCAGAAACATAAATAACCAATACACTACAGACATGCCAGTTAAGACTGTCATAATTCCATTGGATAATGGATTGAATAAGATATTGATTAGTTCTGTCATCGTGTTATTGTTTAAATTTTCTCCCTTTTGAATGTGTAATGGAACGACCAGGAATTGCCATTGACCTCAAGGTCTTGCATGGTTACCAATTCCCAGCCTTGATTTCCAAGATCATTTAAGATTTCATCAATTTTTTCGGAGTCCAACTTTGTTCCCCAGAAACCCTTAGGCTCAATTTTTAGCGTTTTATACTCAAATCTTTTCATCACTATTTAATTTTCTTTTTAGTTCTTCTAATTCGTTGTTGACGGCTTCAGACCCGCCGATGGTCTCGTTAATCTCATCAACTTTACTTTTGTTGCCTAGCGCAATATCACCATAGGCCTTCGCTAGTGCCTCGTCTTCCTCGACTTTCTCTTTCATACGTTCTAACATGGAAATCGTACTATTTGAATCGATATTAGCGAGCTGCCGATTGACCATTTTAGCTGCGTTAGAGACCTTCACACGTGCCTTTAATGTAGAGAGCTCACCTTCCCATTTCGATATATTGAATTTGAGAATGTCTACATTTTTGTGCAGCTCATCGGCTGAACTTTGATGAATCACAGCTTGTTTCTCCAATTCACTAGCTTCGATTAATAACTGTTTTTTCAGCAACAGCGCTTCCTTTGCCAGACCTTCGGCCTTTTCTGCCGTTAGCTCTCCCTTTTGTGCCTTTTGGAGTAATAGAATAGCTTTGTTCTCAAATTCATTGGCTTCTTCTTTTTTCTTTTCACAATTGTTTTGGGTACGTATGGCTAAGGCCTTCACTTTAGCATAGGCTTCCAACGATTGTTCCAGGTCCTCTTTCATCTCACGGATACCCTGTTCCGTCATTTTGATGGGGTCTTCCATTTTGTCCACGACTGCGTGGATCTCTGCTTGACCGATTCTGAAAATTCTCTTAAAAATATTCATTATTCTATAATTTTGAAAAACTTATTAACTGATTATAATATTCACTCATCAACAGACTCAGCGAGTTGATGGCTGCATCAAATTCGTTCTGGTCGAGATTATGTATTTGTAACGTATACCGAAATATAACTTTGGTACCATCTTCCGTTAACGCAAATCCGCCGTGGATAATATCTCTATTTTTTATCAATAGTGATTTGAACATATCCATGCTGTCATTGCTGATTGTAAAAAGGTATTGCTCAAAAATCAGGATGGGTTGGGCAATGCCTACAATGAGGTTACGAATTCCGTCGTCTTCATTTTCGATGACAAAGATTCCTTCTTTTGTATCCTTATGGGTAATGTTGTAACCGATGTTGGCGATATAATTTTCAATTTTTGAGAAGTACATAATCAAGTTTTTTATATATTGCACATATTCTTTGCATAAAGGTAATAAAAATGCAAAAATATTTTGCAATAAAAATTCAATTTTTTTTAAAATGAGTAACGTAGGGAACAATATTAAGAAATTAAGAAAAGTGAAAGGAATGAGCCAACAGGCATTTGGGGATGTTTTTAATCTTACTAGAGGTAATATTTCGTCTTACGAAGAAATGCGTGCGGAACCAAAAATTGAGATTGTTCTTAAGATTGCAAATTATTTTGGCATTCCTGTGCAGCATCTTATTGAAAAAAATCTATCTGTCAATGAAATTCTTAATTTCAATGATTATTTTGAGCCAAATGTTTCAATTATTGGACGTAAAAGATTGTTACAAATCCCGCTGCTGGAACGGGATGCTATTTTTGAAGCGAGTACTCATTTTTCGAAATTAGATGAGCTTCCAATAATTGAATTTCCTTTGCAAAGTAGGAACCGTCTCATCGCAATCGAATATGCTGACGCTATTCCGGTACCGAGCGATTTTTTGGCTAGCCCTCAATCCATTTTGTTTTTTGAAGAAGTTGATGTTCAGAGCTTACATACTTTGGATAAGGCCTTTGGTTTGTATTTTTCCGAGGAAGAGTTCTTTATTGGAAAATACAGTTTGCAGGAAAAAGAGATTAGTTTAGCCTTAAATGTCTGGAAGAAGGTTGATTTCACTTTGGGAGAGAAAGCATATTTCTGGAAATTGTATGCCAAGTTTGAGCGAATCTAATTGCGTGGAACTTTTCCCTGCTATTTATTTGGTATTGCCGGTATCGAGCGTATTTACATATTGTTACCATATTCTAGGTTAATGGTGTTACTATACTGTACTTACAGGGGGGTAACAAGGGGTTTACAGGGATTCACCCCTGCTATACCCCTGTTACCCCCCCCTGTTAACCCCTTGTAATACACCTGCTAAAAGCGGCTTTGAAGTTGATCTGATGCTGACTTTCCTGCAAGAAAAGAAGACTACTAAATCAGGTCTGAAGATGTGAATGCCCACAAAAAATTTTGTGAAGTCGGGCATTGTAATTAAATTAGTTCGACAATAAAGTAAAACTTTTGCGCTGTTGATTCACGTCTTTGGTTCATGATAGCTTATTCTAAACTGTTATCTCACAATAAAAATGGAAATTTGTGCAGGATCCGATCCAAGATAAGGAGTCAGTACCTGGATAGTACGATAATGTATCATCAACAGAGAGTTAGTTTTTATTGGTAAGAATAAATCTCAAGGACGGTAATGTTATAAATCGGTAATGTTATAAGTAAGATAGATAATGATGAACTTGTCGATCCGCTAAAAGTAGTGTGATTTATTTAGTTTCAGTACAACATGCATAAACGGCTAAATTACCATGGATAAAAAACTAAATTTAAATAGATGAAGAAAGTAACCTTATTAGCATTAATTGCTGGATTTTTTGTTATTTCCTGTAATAATTCCACGACTAAAAAAGTCGAAGTAAAAGATACGACTGCCGCTATTGACATTAAAAAAGATACGGCTAAAACGCTGTTGGAAAATAGAGGCGGCGAAGTGCCAATACCTAAATTTAGTTCTGTTGAGACACAAAAATTAGCGGAGGATTACACAAAATATATTAAGGAATTTATCACTGTTGCTAAAAGTGGCGATGTTGTTAAGCTTAAGGAGCTTGCGTCCAAACGACAGGAATGGGCGACCAAAGAAACTGAAGCTGTTTCTAAGTTTACACCGGAAGATGCCAAATTATGGAAGGCTTATGCTGAGAACCTAGGAAGAGCGTTGACAGCAAGCCTAACAAAATAAGTTGTGAACAATCGACGAGGTAGAGGCTTGAAAAATCTACCTCGCCGACCCTACTAGAAGGGGAGGTCATCTTCATTTTCGTCCGGAAGTGTTGGGCTGTCTTCTTTGGCACCGTTTGACTCTGATAAAACCAAGAAATTATCTACTTTAATTTCTGTGACATATTGTTTTACCCCATCTGCATTCTCATAATTACGATAGGTGAGTTTGCCCTCAACCATGAGTTTGGTCCCACGTTGGCATTTCTTTTCAATGGTATTGTTTTGATTACCCCAAACCACGAGTGTATGCCATTGAACTTCTTCAACCCACTCGCCGGCTTTGTTCTTGAAGAGATCATTGGTGGCGAGACGTAATACGGAATAATTGGTGCCGGTGGAAGTTGTTTTGATTAATGGGTCGTTTCCTAAATGACCAACCAATTGTACTTTGTTGCGTAATGTGCTCATGCGTCTAATTTTTAAATGTTTTTAATAATTCTTATTTTAGTTGACGGTCATTGGCTATTGATGCCAGATGATCTTAAGCAAAGGTGGGGCGGAGAAAAGACTATAGTCGTCTATTTACCATTTGTATTCGACTATAGTCGATTGTAACCGTTTGTTGTCGTTTAATCTTCTGTTATGAGTTCTGTCGAGAAAGTCTGCCTTGAATGTGGCAAGGGTATATATGGTCGTTCTGACAAGCGATTTTGTGATGATGCTTGCCGGAACGCCTATAACAATAAATTAAATAGCGACCAGACCAATATGGTGCGCAATGTGAATAATATCCTACGAAAAAACCGTCGTATTTTATTGGAAGCGTTGAGTGGGGAGGGTATGATCAAGATACAACGGGAAAAGTTAAAGCGATTGGGATTTGATTTTAAGTTCCATACACATACTTTTTCCAATAACAAGGGACAGACCTATAACTTTATTTATGAAACAGGCTATCTGTTGCTGGAGAATGATTGGGTATTGATCGTTCAAAAGAAACCGCTATGATTTTGAACGCAACAAATTCATTTGTATTGGTTTAGTTTGCAGCACTGAGCTTGGCCTTCCTTATTGTGATATAATTAAAAATAGTGAAGGTTAGAATCAATATGTAGTAGCATACTGGGATGAGTAAAAAATAGGCGCTATTGAATATATCGCTTAAAAAAGACGGTAGTGAAATCTTAAAAAAATCTGCAATAATAATATAGCCTATGAAACTTCCGAGAAAAAATAGTCCAACAGCATGTATTACAATTATTTTTTTTAGGTGCTTACTGTAAAAGGCGTCTTTATTTTGCTTCGTATAGCCCATAATCGCTGGGACCAATAATCCTAATAATGGATTGACCAGAAAGGTGAGCGATGCTAAATATAGCGCTTTAATACTTCCTGTTTGATTGTTGTCGATACTGATTTGATTTACATTTGGCATAATGAGTTGTTCTAAAGGTATTTCTAAGATTTGACTGATCTGTTTGAGACTAAATCCACTGATTTCTTCAGTGCCTTTTTCGATGCGTTGCACTGTTCTTAGCGATACACCCGCCTGATCGGCGAGTTCCTGCTGCGTTAGTCCCTTACGTTTTCTTGATAGTTTGATTAATTGATTAGCTGATTGACTTTCCATAGTCCAAAGATGGGGAAATAGTCATTGAATTTCAGCAAAATTGATGCGACAATAATATGCCAATATCGTGCTGTGAGATATAACAGATTAATAATCAAAAGTTTTTGGGAATGTGGTAAATATTTTGAATCTTTGCAATTTAACAGAGTAATTAATAAAAACGGAAGAATATGTTTGCAATATTAGAAAATCCCGCTTCGTCCACAGAGAAGATTCTCGGGAATATTCTTCGGAATACGGCCCTTTCCTAATCTTCTTTTTTAATACGTTAAGTAACCCACGTTGATATTGGCTAAAAATTGGCTCTCTAAATGGTGGCCCACTGTTCCAATATGCTTAGCTTATTATGGAGTTTTAGAAATCCAGTTACTTTCAAGATGATTGTGAAAGCTGGATATGAATGTTATGTTTTAGAAAATTTTATGAATTCAGTAAATAAATATGTCCTTCAGGCACTGGATAACTATCCAATGTATTTGGAGGAGACCATGGAATCCTTATCCTATGCGCTGTCTTATGATGAGTCCAATACAATGGCGCTGTGTTTGATGGGAAGAGTTCATGCCGAACAGCTATTGGACTATGAGCAGGCAAAAAGGTATTTCCAGGAAGCTTTGGTGCATAATGTGCAGGCACTGGAGGTATATCCTTATTTCATTCAGACACTGATCGATATGGGGGAGTATGAAGCTGCAAAAAAGACGATTAAATTTGCTTTGACACTTCCGGCGATGCCCTTGGCAGGGATATGGATCAAGAAAGCACTTTTATTTGAAAAATTGAGAAAATATAAAAAGGCATTGAAGGCGTTAAAGATGGCACAACTTGAGAATGTTGATCTTGATTTTTCGTCAAGCCTGAAGTCGATTGAAGATCGGATTAAGGGGAAACAGGAAATTAAGAACGGGAAAGAAAAGGAAAACAAGAAAGAAAAGAAGAACACCCGAAAATAGTCTTACATTATCCGGATGACGGTTTTTGTTTCGAACCAAGGTCCAATAAAGAAGCCCTAGATGAAATTTCATCTAGGGCTTTATCAATATAGTTTAAGAATTATTCTGCTCTTAAGATTTTCGCAGCCTCAACCATCGACTCTAAAGCCGCTTTGGTTTCTGGCCAAGCACGAGTTTTTAAACCACAGTCAGGGTTAACCCAAAGTTGTTCTGCTGGAACTACTGCTTTTGCTTTACGCAATAGATCTACCATCTCATCTTTGCTTGGAACACGTGGTGAGTGAATGTCATAAACACCTGGACCAATATCGTTTGGATATTTGAAATCACCGGCGAAAGCATTCAACAATTTCATTTGAGAACGTGAAGTCTCAATCGTGATGACGTCAGCATCCATTGCAGCGATGTCTTCGATTACATTATTGAACTCAGAGTAACACATGTGTGTGTGAATCTGTGTATCGTCTTCTACATTTGATGAAGAAACACGGAAAGCACGTACTGCCCAGTTCAAGTAATCTTTTTGATCAGCTTTACGTAGCGGCAATCCTTCGCGGATTGCTGGTTCATCGATTTGTATGATTTTGATACCTGCTTTTTCCAGCGCTTGTACTTCATCCAAGATCGCCAATGCAATTTGGTAAGTCGTTGTTGAACGCGGTTGATCATTACGTACAAAAGACCATTGTAAGATGGTAACTGGACCAGTCAACATACCTTTAACCGGACGGTTAGTCAATGATTGAGCGTATGAAGACCAACGGACAGTCATATCTTCAGGACGGTATACATCACCATAGATAATCGGAGGTTTTACACAACGTGAACCGTAAGATTGTACCCAGCCGTTTTGTGTGAAAGCGTAACCAGCCAATTGTTCACCGAAGTATTCAACCATGTCGTTACGTTCGAATTCGCCATGTACTAATACGTCGATATCCAATTGCTCTTGAAGACGGATTGTGTTTTCAGTTTCTTCTGCGATTGCTTTATCGTACTCTGCCTGCGTGATAGCACCTTTTTTCAGGTCTGCTCTCCATTTACGAACATCTTTCGTTTGCGGGAATGAACCAATAGTTGTGGTAGGGAATGCCGGCAAGTTGAACTTCGCTTGTTGCGCTGCTTTACGGTCAGCAAATGCTGAAGTACGTTTCGCATCGTCATCAGTGATATTGCTTGTACGTGTTTTAACCTCTGGTTTGTGGATCAGTGGAGAAGTACGACGGCTTTCAGCGGCAGCTTTGTTCGCTTCGAAGCGTTTTGCTGTTTCAGCATCAACTTCACCTTCTGCTAATACGGCTAAGTCTTTTACCTCAGCTAATTTTTGTTTAGCAAATGCTAACCAGTTTTTTACTTCAGCTGGTAGCGATTGCTCATTGTGTTCATTGTCTAAGTCGAAAGGAACGTGCAACAATGATGAAGAAGGAGCTACCCATACACGGTCTTTTCCTAATGCATCAACAGCTTGTTTGATTTTAACCAATGATTTTTCGTAATCATTTTTCCAGATGTTACGGCCTTCAACAATACCCAAAGATAATGTTAATGAAGCAGGAACTTTAGCTAGTACCGTATCCAATTGGTTTTCACCGCGTACCAAATCCAAATGTAAAGCATGGATAGGTAGGTTAACTGCGATATCTTCGTTGTCTTTTAAAGCTTCGAAGTAAGTCGTCGCGATTAATTTGATATTTTTTGCTGCTGCAGCTAATTTTTCGAAAGTAGGTTGATATAAAGCTTTTACTTTAGCATCTAAATCCAATGCTAAGAAAGGCTCGTCAATCTGAACATATTGCGCACCGGCCTCAGCTAGTTTAGCTAATATTTGCTCATATACTGGAACAAGTTTATCCAATAAATCGATGCGGTCGAAGCCAGCTTCTTTTTCTTTACCGATCAAAAGGTAAGTGATAGGACCTAATAGAACTGGTTTAGTATCGATGCCCAATGATTTTGCTTCGTTATATTCATTTAAGAATTTTTCGGACGTCAATTTGAATTCTTGATCTTTTGTGAATTCTGGCACCATATAGTGGTAGTTGGTATCCAACCACTTGGTCATTTCCATTGCAGTCACGTCGATTCCTTCTTGTTGGAAACCACGCGCCATGGCAAAATATAGATCTAAGCTGTAATTGTTGTCTACTTTATTCAATAAAGAATGGTAACGAGCAGGAATTGCACCAACAGTAAGGGTTAAATCCAATACTTGATCGTAAAAAGAGAAATCATTGGAAGGGATCAAATCTATTCCAGCATCTTTTTGTGTTTTCCAATTGCCTTCACGAATTTTTTTTGCTGTGTCCAATAATTCCTCAACAGAAGATTTTTTAGCCCAATAGGCCTCATTGGCTTTTTTCAATTCGCGGAACGCGCCCACACGAGGGTAACCTAAATTGTTAGTCAATAACATAATGAATGTTTTTAATATTTCTTTTTCAACTATATTTCTTGCTAGAGAGAGAAGGACACACTAGAATTCGGTGACTTCGGCTTATCATTCCCATATCAAGTAGGGTAGAATTTAGCACCTTGTCAAGGGACAGGTTGCTAAGGCTTCATCGGGTCTATTCCCTCTGCCTTTCTCTATAAGCGACGCTAAGTTAGAACATTTCTTTTTGAAATGCAAATTTTTTATAAAAGTGCGTCAATTTTTTATATTCTACTAAGGATAAAATTGTTTTGTTCTTTTCTTTTCATCCGTGATTTAGTGTATGTCATGTTTCAATACGCTGTGTAGCATAAAAAATGGGGAATGACTGTTTCTCATTCCCCATTCTTTTAGCTCACCAAAAGTTTGTAACCTTTTCCGTGCACATTGACAATTTCAACTTTACTATCTTCTTTTAGATATTTACGAAGTTTACTGAGAAATACATCCATACTTCTACCCGTAAAGTAGTTGTCATCATGCCAAATTTTTAATAAAGCTTCTTCCCGGGTCAGCACATCATTTTTCTTTAAACAAAGCAAGCGCAGTAGTTCCGCTTCTTTAGTGGATAGTTTTTGCATCTGTCCTTTGTAAGAAATTTGCTGACTTGTATAATCAAAGAAATAATCACCAATTTCAAATTTATCAGCAACCACTTCCTCTTCTTTGTCTCGAACACTGCGCTTCAGCAAAGCATTGATGCGGAGCAATAATTCCTCCACTCGAAAAGGCTTTGTGATATAATCATCTCCCCCTAATTCAAAGGCTTCGGTTTTATCTTCCATCATCCCCTTTGCTGTGGCAAAGATAATAGGAACAGTATTGTTTGTTTTTCTGATTTCACGTCCAACTGTAAATCCGTCCTTTTTTGGCATCATGACATCGAAAATACAGAGGTCGTAGTTATTTTTTTTGAATTGAGAAATCGCTTCATCTCCATCCGTGCATAATGTGACGTCAAATTTTCCCTTTAATTCGAGATAGTCTTTTAAAAGATCCCCCAAATTAGGATCATCTTCTGCTAATAATATCTTTTGCATAATGATTATATTAATTTTCACCAATGTCCCTTGATACTGATAAATCAGTTTTCCTCAACCTTTGAAATTTTTTAAAGAGGAAATATACAAAAAAGGAACGTTTTATTTTTTAATAGGCAAAATTACTTCAAAGGTCGTGCCCTTATCTTTTTCACTTTTAACTGTAATTTTTCCGTTCAGCCTTCTCAGGATGTCCTGGACATAACTTAAGCCAAGACCAAATCCTTTGACATTATGAACATTTCCAGTTGGAATACGGTAGAACTGGTCGAAAATCTTTTGCAGGTGATCCCGACTCATCCCAATACCGTTGTCGGCAATGGTGATAACAATGGTATCACCAACATTTTTGGATTGAATATTCACATGCAGATCTCCTTTGTTGTACTTAATTGCATTATCCAGTAGATTATAAAATACATTTGAAAAATGCAGCTCGTCACCAACAACAACATCTTTCGCCGCCGCTAGATCTATGGAAAATTTTCCGCCGATATTTTGCATCCTTAACTGCATACTGTCGGTAACTGCTGAGACAAGATCATTAATATGCACATCCACCTGGTCTAACTTTAATGTTTCCTTTTCCAATCGGGCTAGGTCAAGCACACGTTCGATGTGATTTCCGAGTCTAACATTTTCGTCGTAGATGATATTAGCCAATTTCTGAACGCGCTTATGGTCGGCATTGATGTCTGGATCTTTAAGTGACTCGCTGGCAATCATAATTGTTGCAACAGGTGTTTTAAACTCATGCGTCATGTTGTTGATGAAATCTGTTTTCATTTCCGAAACTTTCTTTTGTCTGAAGATGATAATCAGTGTATAAGCAAAACAACCCACCAACAAGAAAAGTAGTGCCAGCATAGGTAGTAACAGATAGCCCATATTATCTGCGATTATCGCCTTTTTATTGGGAAAATAGATTGTTAATTTCCCTGGCGCAGCACCGATATCACCTTTAAAAAGTGCGGTCGAGTATTTTGTTGTATTTGTCGGGTTATTTAGAGCGGCTTCGTTTAAAATATTATTTAGTAATATATTGTTTGTACTCCATATTTCAATATTAAAAGGAGCTTTAATATCGCGTTGAGCCAACTCATCTTTGATCAGTTCCTGGACAATGATGACATTCAACCGATCCTTTAAAGGACGCTTTGCTAGCTCCATTCCAATAGCAACATCTTCGATGTAATCTGCCTTTTTACCACCGAGCATAGCAACGGAGTCGTAAACGTTGAAACCGGACCAAGAATTCTTTCTGTTTAGCACATCGAGCCTTTTTTCCAAATCAGAGATGGTTTTTGCAAGTTTTGCATTCTCTCTTGGTGGTAAGGTGGCTACCCTGAATTTTGTCTGTTGATTGACCAATGGGTCCATTAGTGGGATAACAAACCGCGTGCTGTCATCTTTCCCATTCACCTGATCATCTACTTTGGACGCATTTAACATGATAAAAGCTTGTACCAGATTATCGTCGGTAAGCTCATTTGAAACAGAAAATTTGATAAATTTCTGGTACTCCGGTCTTTTGATGTATGTTTCGTAAAAGGAATTTTTGATTTCAATTACATTTGGATACAAAGCACGTAATTGGTCTTCTTGCTCTTTGAAGTTTGAGAAAACAACATGTTGTTTGTTTTTTAATTCTTCAATTCTATACTGTATTTCGAGTTGCTCGGCCAACAGACGTTGTTTGGCCTGTTCCTGCTTGGATTTTTCAATGTTACGTTCCTGTTGAACTTTAGCAAAGTCGACCACCTCCCGTCGTTCAAGCTTTCCAGCAACAGCTGTAATCGCAGCATTGACGGACTCATCAAATAATTGGGATTTTTGACGATATGAATCTCTCAGAAAATAGAATTGCATAGCCAATACCCCAATTAGAGCTAGAGACATCAGTCCAATGATTAATACAATGCTATTTTTCTTCATTAGGGTTGGGTGTTAAATAAATGTATTTTGAATATATCACAAAGTTTATAGTACTCAGTTTATTTACCTTTTGCGTATCCATCCCTTATACCATGTGAGTGGCCATTTAAGGTCCGGTAGCCCATATTTTCTTAAATTGTTACAAATATAAAGATGCTAATGTGTTTTGAAGCTGTTTTAACAATGTTTAACAGCAATCTGTTTAAATATAGGTGCTGTTGTTTGTAAATTAGTGAATAGAAATAAATTATGTGCTGAATTGGTCTATTGATAAATTTAGTCTACGCGGTTAATTCTGGCTGCTATAGAAGTGAATAAGCCGAGTATAACGTGTTCATTGGTGCAATTGAGTGCAGATACTCTTAACAACTATATAGAGATGAAAAGTTATGTATTATTATTGGTATTATCTTCCATAGGAACAATTGCTTTGGGGCAGGTGAAGGTAAAGCCGCAGATTCCTTTGATGGAGGAAAAGGAAGCAAAGATGCCCGTCCTAAAATTGGATTCTTCTAATGAGAAGTACAATATGCCTATTAAGAACCTGAAGCGTGTGGATGGTTTAGCTCCTATGCCAGGAACGGAAAAAATGCCTAAAGGTGATGAGAAAGAAAACAATCTTCCGTTTAGACGCTTGAATGATTCGCTAAAGGTGAAGGACTTTAAATTAAAAATCGACTCCTTGTATCCAAACAAGCAAAAAAAATAGCGTTCT
>NZ_DKSP01000028.1:40208-76135 GCF_002472745.1 Sphingobacterium sp. UBA7253
AGAACGCTATTTTTTTTGCTTTAATCCTTATTGTCCATTATAGCTGGGAAACACGGATTGTATTTGTTTTACCTTTTTCGATTAACGGTGTCGAAGCTGTATTGATAATGATAGATCCAGGTTTAACGTAGTTATTTTTTACAATAAATTTGTTAACATCATGGATAGATCCATCCGTGCTTTCGAACTTGTCGTAGATAAAAGTTTTTACTCCCCAAAGTAGGCTGAGTTGTTTCAGTAATTTTTGTGTTCCTGTGAAAACTAAAATATCTACATTTGGTCTATAACTTGTAATTTCAAACGCTGTTGCACCAGATGATGTCAATACCGCAATTGCAGATGCATTTGTTTTTTGAGCAAGGTAAACCGAAGAAGCGCAAATCGCATCCGGAATAAGTGTTCCGTCGTGGATTTCACTAACTTTCTCATTATAATAAGGATAAGAAGTTTGTTCCACGTGGATAATGATTTTGCTCATTGTTTCGATAACGATTTCAGGGAATTCACCGACTGAAGTCTCGCCACTTAACATCACAGCATCCGCTCCATCCAATACGGAGTTGGCTACGTCATTTACTTCAGCACGTGTAGGACGTGGTGTAGTGATCATACTTTCCAACATCTGTGTCGCAATGATCACTGGTTTTGAAAGATCTCTACATTTCTGTACGATGATCTTTTGAAGTCCTGGTACCTCTTCCATTGGAAGCTCAACACCCAAATCTCCACGAGCAACCATAACAGCATCTGTAGCTTCGATAATTGCATCAATATTTTCAATCGCTTCTGGTTTTTCAACTTTTGCGATTACACGTGCATGGCTTCCTTTTGCCTCGATGATTTTTTTACATTGAAAAATATCTTCTGCCGAACGGACGAAAGACATAGCGATCCAGTCTGCACCATGATCCAAGGCAAAATTCAAGTTGTCTAAATCTTCTTCGGTCAACGAAGGGATCGATACTTTAGTATTTGGTAAGTTAACGCCTTTACGTGAAGTAAGGACACCTCCGTGTACAACTTCACAGGTAACAGTGTCTTTATGATTGGTCTCTAAAACACGAAGTTGAAGTTTTCCGTCATCAAGTAAAATGATTTCGTTGGCTTCAACATCGTTTGGAAAGTTTTCGTATGTAATGTAGATTCTGTTTTCGTCTCCGATAAGTTCGTGTGTTGTGATTTCAACTTTTGAACCATTCACGAGAACAGCGCCACCTTCTTTCATTTTTCCGATCCTAATTTTTGGACCTTGTAAATCGGCTAAGATGGCAACATTGAATCCTGTTTCATTATTTATTGCATTTATAGTTTCGATTACCTTAAGGTGATCTTCCTGGCTGCCATGAGAGAAATTCAACCGGCACACATCAACCCCTTTGGCAATCATGTTGGTCAAAACTTGTTTGTCTGCCGAGGCAGGGCCTAATGTTGCGACAATTTTAGTCCTTTTTTGAACTTTTTCCATCTGTTATTTTGTATTTTAAATGTTCTTCATTAATCACAACAAATAGCTCACTATATTGTTGTGTTTTGTCAAAACTAAATCGAATTAATTTAGATCTAAACTGGGGTGTATTTGCTACACTAACCTACAGTTTGCTAAAATATGAGATTTTCTTTAGATTTCAATATTTTTGGCGATATTTCTTTTGCAATGACAACTTCGGGTAATTTGCTGATCCTTTTGATAATATGTTCCACGTCATCCTCACAGATGTAGTTTTTGATAATGATAAAAAAATCAAAGTGGGGGTTTTCGGGAATTAAATAAGTTCCTTCGATGCTCTTATTGTTGATAAGAAAATATTCCGTATCAGCATCGGGGATAAGGTAATGAAAAGCAGTGAAGTGGTAGCTTATTTTTTTCTTTGTGTCAAAGATAATATGATATTCAAGTTCTTCTTCGGGTTTGTTTTTTTGTCGGCCATCATGGTCGTATTTACTTTCTTTTCCTCTGGAAAAATTCAGATTAGTCTCCTTGTTGATAAAATGGCAGAGTCGGTAATCTTTCAGAGAACAGGTGATGGCGAGTAGGGTAAAATCCAACTCTTCGTCCATATCCATATCTAATCTTGCTACTAACTTATTGACCACTTTAATGCTTAAATATATGCTCCTCTGCTAACGAAGGTACTAATAAATTTAAGGTTGGAATATACTTTTTGTGTAAAATTTGAGTTAATTAGCTGAGCGTTTGGAATACAAAATATTTTTTGTTATACTTGAACTAAGTTAATATAGAGTGGGTTAGCTAGTATAAGACGCGAATAAGTTCGGTCGCCTAACGTGGTGACTTTCATCTAAATATCAATTTAGGTTTGAATTTTGATGAAATTTATTTTTCTTTGCACAGATTTATTAAACAATTAAACTATAAAATCATGTCAGATATCGCTTCAAGAGTAAAAGCAATTATCGTTGAAAAATTAGGTGTTGACGAAAACGAAGTAACACCAGAAGCTTCATTCACTAATGATTTAGGTGCTGATTCACTTGACACTGTTGAGTTGATCATGGAGTTTGAAAAAGAATTCAACGTTGCTATTCCTGATGATCAAGCAGAGACTATTGGTACTGTTGGTCAAGCAATCGCTTATTTAGAAAAAAACGTTAACTAACTAATTTAATTAGGCTAATCGTAATAAATGGAGCTTAAAAGAGTAGTAGTAACAGGATTAGGCGCCCTTACACCAATTGGAAATACCGTCTCAGCTTACTGGGAGGCGTTAATAAATGGTGTAAGCGGAGCTGCTCCTATTACGCATTTTGATGCGTCAAAATTCAAGACTCAGTTTGCATGTGAGGTAAAGGGGTTTGATCCGCATGAATTTATGGATCGTAAGGAAGCTCGTAAAGTCGATCCTTTTGTCCAGTATGCAATTGCGTCAACAGATGAGGCAATTAAAGATGCTGGCTTAGATTTTGAAAAATTAGATACAAATCGTATCGGAGTAATTTGGGGCTCAGGAATAGGGGGGTTAACAACTTTCACTGAAGAAGTTGCAAACTTTGCAAAGGGAGATGGAACACCTCGTTTCAATCCTTTCTTCATTCCTAAGATGCTCGTTGATATTGCTCCAGGACATATTTCAATGCGTCATGGTCTTCGTGGGCCTAACTTTTCTGCCGTATCGGCTTGTGCCTCGGCTACCAATGCAATGATAGATGCTTTTAACTATATCCGTATGGGCAAAGCTGATGTGATTGTTACGGGTGGATCAGAAGCTACAGTTAATGAGGCCGGAATTGGTGGGTTCAATGCTATGCATGCTTTGTCAACCAGAAATGACGACCCTAAAACAGCCTCACGTCCTTTTGATAAAGATAGAGATGGTTTTGTTTCGGGAGAGGGTTCAGGTGCCTTGATCTTAGAAAGTTTGGAGCATGCCTTAGCACGTGGAGCAAAAATCTATGCAGAGATTGCAGGGGGTGGAATGAGTGCTGATGCGCATCATATCACAGCATCGCATCCTGAAGGATTGGGCGCAAAACTGGCTATGACAATGGCTGTAAATGATGCAGAGATGGATTTTTCAGATATTGATTATATCAATGTTCATGGGACTTCTACACCGGTCGGTGATATTAGTGAAACGAAGGCTATTGTTGACCTGTTTGGTGAACACGCCTATAAATTGAATATCAGTTCAACTAAATCAATGACAGGGCACCTTTTGGGTGCTGCAGGAGCTATAGAAACTATCGCTTCTATATTGGCTGTTCAAAATGATATTGTCCCTCCGACAATCAATCACTTTACAGACGATCCGGAAATTGATAATAACTTGAATTTTACATTCAACAAAGCGCAAAAACGTATAGTTAATGCGGCGTTGAGCAACACATTCGGTTTCGGTGGCCACAATGCTACTGTTATTGTGAAAAAATATAAAGCTTAATGTTTGATCCTTCAAACATGGTTTGATAATATGAGCTAGCGACAGGTTCTTTAACTAGGACTTGTCGCCTTATTTTTAGAAGAGATGCCTTTTGCAAGGATATATAAATTATATTTTTCGCCAGATCGGGAATACGTTAGAAAACTAAAAAACCTGCTTGGATTTGTCCCCGGAAATGTACATCTGTACAAGATGGCTTTTAGACACAAGTCTGTTGCCGTTACAATTAAAGAGGGCGCCAAGAATAGCAACGAACGTTTAGAATTCTTGGGTGATGCTGTTTTGGGTTCGGTTGTGGCTGAGCTGTTATTTAAGAAGTATCCTTATAAAGATGAAGGGTTCCTGACTGAAATGCGCTCAAAAATTGTCAGTAGAGCGAACCTAAATCAACTTTCTAGAAAGTTGGGTTTTAATGAGCTTATCCAGTTTGATGCGCGAATGATCAGTTTTCCGAATAAACAGGGATCCTTATTGGGTGATGCTTTTGAGGCATTGGTAGGGGCAGTCTATCTGGACAGGGGCTATGTTTTTACAAAGAGCTTTTTGTTGAATCGAATTATTAAACCGCACGTCGATATTCATCTATTGGAACAGACGGAAACAAACTTTAAGAGTCGATTGATTGAGTGGTGTCAACATACTGGCAAAGAGATCGTATTTCGGCAAACAGACAATCCGGAAGGAGAGTCTTCTAAAATGTTTAGTATTGAAGCGGTCGTTGATGGTATTGTTTGTGGACTTGGCCGTGATTTTAATAAGAAATCTGCAGAGAAATCTGCAGCCGAAAAAGCCTGTGAATTCCTTAAAATTCTAGAAGTAGAATAAAGGATTTTATTAACTTTGCCAAATATGGCAGTAGTAAAACCTTCTTTGGCAAAAGGAACGCGTGATTTTTCACCTTCCGAAATGATCAAACGTAACTATATTTTCGATACACTGAAAACGGTATTCAGAAAATATGGCTATAATGAAATACAGACCCCTTCATTTGAAAATTTGACAACCCTTACCGGTAAATACGGTGACGAGGGTGATAAATTGATCTTTAAGATTCTTAATTCGGGTGATTACTTGGCGAAAGCGCCAGATAACCTGCTTCATGATAAAAATTCCAATAAGCTCATTCCTCATATATCAGAGAAAGCATTACGATATGATCTTACGGTGCCGTTTGCACGCTATGTTGTGATGCACCAAAATGATATTACCTTACCATTTAAGCGTTTTCAGGTGCAACCTGTGTGGCGTGCAGATCGTCCGCAACGCGGAAGATACCGTGAGTTTTATCAATGTGATGTCGACGTGGTCGGGTCAGAAAGTTTATTGAATGAAGCTGAATTTATTTTGATTTATCAAGAAGCCTTCGAACGTTTTGGACTGAAAGATTTTAATATTAAAATCAACAACCGGAAAATTCTTTCAGGTATTGCTGAAATCATCGGAAAACCGGAACTGATTGTGGATATGACTGTCGCGATCGATAAATTGGATAAAATCGGGTTGGAAGGTGTCAACAAAGAATTGTTGGAAAGGGGTTTCACCGAGGCAGATCTTGCTATTTTGAAACCTATAATTTTATTGGAAGGCTCGAATGATGAGAAACTGTCTTCCTTAAAAACGATTTTAGCAACTTCTGCTGTCGGTTTAAATGGTATCGCTGAGATTGAGGAAGTGTTTGACTATGTCGGCAAATTAGGTGCTGAAGAAAAATTGCTTAATCAAATCATAGATCTGGATATTACATTGGCTCGAGGCCTCAATTATTATACAGGTTGTATTTTTGAGGTCAAGACGAATGAGGTTGCCATGGGAAGTATCGGTGGCGGTGGTCGCTACGATGATCTCACGGGTATGTTTGGTCTGAAGGGGCTGACCGGAGTCGGTGTTTCCTTTGGTGCGGATCGTATCTATGATGTGTTGGAAGAGCTGGACTTATTTCCTATCGGTAAGGCCGATTCTACCAAACTCCTGATTATAAATTTTGATAAACAACTGGAAAGTTACACCCTGAATTTACTCAATAAGCTTCGGAAGGAAAATATCGCTTCGGAACTCTATGCTTCTCCTGTAAAATTGAAGAAACAAATGGGTTATGCGGATGGGAAAGGAATCCCCTACGTATTATTAGTGGGTGACGAAGAGGCTACTTCAGGGCAATTGTCATTAAAGGACATGGAAAGCGGGGAACAGGTAAAGGTAACTGAAAGTGAGCTGATACAAAAACTTCGATAGCAAACAGTTTGCATAAAATAGATTAAGCCAAATGATTATTAAGTCCTTTGGCTTTTTTATTTTCATAAGTTTTTGATTTATTTGATTGTGCCGTTCATTTATTTGTAATCAAATGCTATATACTTTAAATCAAATGTCTTAGAAGTGTCTTAAAGTATAAATAAAATTGATTTTTGGGCAAGGAAATTCGTCCAAAATTATTAGATTTGTAGTCTAGAATAGTAAGAAAATCAAAACTTTGAAATGAGTTCAACACCTATAACAAAAGAGACATATTTGGAGTGGTATAAGTCTATGTTACTTATGCGTAAGTTTGAAGAAAAAGCAGGTCAACTTTACGGACAGCAAAAGATTCGTGGTTTCTGTCACTTGTACATAGGACAAGAGGCTGTAGTCGCTGGAACGATGTCAGTAATCAAACCGGAAGATTCTTTAATCACTGCTTATCGTGATCACGCCCACGCTTTGGCTAAAGGCGTTTCTGCAAATGCTTGTATGGCTGAATTATATGGAAAGATCACGGGTTGTTCAAAAGGTAAGGGAGGTTCTATGCACTTCTTCTCCAAAGAACACAAATTCATGGGTGGCCATGGTATTGTTGGTGGTCAGATTCCTTTAGGTGCTGGTATCGCATTTGCTGAAAAATATCTTGGTACAGATAATGTAAATATCTGTTATATGGGTGATGGAGCTGTGCGTCAAGGTGCATTCAATGAGACATTGAACATGGCGATGTTGTGGAAACTCCCTGTTATCTTCGTGTGTGAAAACAACGGTTATGCAATGGGTACTTCTGTACAACGTACAACGAACATGCAGGATATTTACAAAATGGGCTTAGGTTTCGATATGCCTTCTGCTCCGGTTGATGGAATGGATGTTGTTGCTGTACACAATGCGATGGACGAAGCTGTTCAACGTGCTCGTGCAGGTGAAGGTCCAACATTCCTAGAAATTCGTACGTACCGTTACAAAGGACACTCAATGTCTGATCCAGCTAAATATCGTACGAAAGAAGAACTAGAAGCGTATAAAGACCGTGACCCATTGTTGTCGACTAAACATGCTATTTTAGAAAACAACTATGCAGATGACGCTTGGTTTGCAGAAGTTGAGGCTGATGTGAAAAAGGTCGTTGAGGAGTCGGTGAAATTTGCAGAGGAATCTCCTTATCCAACTGCAGATGAATTGTACAAAGATGTATATGTACAACAAGACTATCCATTTATTTTAGATTAATACTCTTTAACTTGATAATATAATAAAGAATGGCTGAAGTAGTAAGAATGCCGAAAATGAGCGATACAATGACCGAAGGGGTCATCGCGAAATGGCACAAAAAAGTTGGTGATAAAGTAAATTCTGGTGATTTAGTAGCTGAGATTGAAACAGATAAAGCTACGATGGACTTTGAGTCTTACCAAGAAGGAACTCTTTTATATATTGGTCCCAAAGAAGGCGAAGCAGTAGCTATTGATGCTGTTATTGCTGTTTTAGGAGAACCGGGTGAAGATTTTCAAGCATTGTTGAGTGGTGATGCACCTGCTGCTGAAAAAGCACCAGAAGAAACCGAAGAAAAAAAAGCAGAAGAAGTTTCTGGTCCAGAATCTTCGGCTAGTACTGTAACTCCTGAAGAATTGGGATGTACTGTTATTACAATGCCTTTGTTAAGTGATACCATGAAAGAGGGGGTCATTGCGCAATGGAACTTCAAAGTTGGTGATACGATAAAATCTGACGATGCTATTGCTGATGTAGAAACTGATAAAGCGACTATGGAGGTTACAGCTTATGCTGATGGCACCTTGTTATATGTTGGTCTCGAAGCTGGACAAGCTGCAAAGGTAAACGACATCATCGCGATTGTTGGTCCTGCTGGAACTGATATCACACCTTTGTTAAATCAAAAATCTGCACCTGCAAAGGCGGAAACTGCTGAAGCTCCTAAAGCTGATTCAGCTGCTGCTGTAACTGCTGCACCGGTAGCATCGTCTTCAAGTGATGATTCTCGTGTGAAAGCTTCTCCTTTAGCACGTAAAATTGCACAAGAAAAAGGTATCAATTTAAGTGATATCAAAGGTTCTGCAGATGGTGGCCGTATTGTGAAGAAAGATGTTGAATCGTTTGTTCCTGTTGCTGCACAACCTGCGGAGACAAAAGCTGCAGCTGCTCCTGCAACAGAAGCAAAAGCAATCACTTTGCCTACATTTGTTGGTGAAGAGCGCTATACTGAAAAACCAGTTAACCAAATGCGTAAAACTATTGCGCGTCGTCTAGCAGAGTCATTGTTTACAGCTCCACACTTCTATTTGACTGTATCAATTGACATGGACAATGCAATGGCTGCTCGTGCGCAGATCAATGAGGTTGCTCCAGTAAAAGTTTCTTTCAATGATATCGTTGTAAAAGCTGTTGCTGTTGCTTTGAAAAAACATCCTGCTGTAAACTCTTCATGGCAAGGCGATAAAATCCGTTTCAATGAGCATACCAACATTGGTGTTGCAATGGCTGTTGAAGATGGTTTATTAGTTCCTGTTGTGCGTTTTGCAGATGGTAAATCATTGTCACATATCTCTGCAGAGGTGAAAGACTTCGCCCAAAAGGCGAAAGCTAAAAAATTACAGCCTGCGGATTGGGAAGGATCTACATTTACAGTTTCCAACTTAGGTATGTTTGGAATTGATGAATTTACATCCATTATCAACTCACCAGATGGAGCTATTCTTTCTGTTGGTGCTATTCAAGCAGTTCCTGTAGTTAAAAACGGAGCTGTAGTTCCTGGTAATGTAATGAAAGTGACTTTGGGTTGTGATCACCGTGTGGTTGATGGTGCAACTGGAGCTGCATTTTTGCAAACATTGAAATCTTTGGTTGAAAATCCAGTAAGATTATTAGCATAATCCTTTAATAGAGGAATTAAAAGCCACTTTAGTAATAAAGTGGCTTTTTTTATGGCCTTAATTGATTAAGCTCATTCCACAGGAAAGCTTTTTTTACCGATAATTTCTATCGTTATCCGTTTGGTTGAAGGAAGTACAGGTTGTTCAACTCTATAGTGAAAGAGACGCTGTGCGTAAAAAAGGTAACATATACGATGAATAACAATTATTGTAGGGAAAAATTCGTTTTTTTATACTAAAATCTTCATTTTAGCATTATTATCAGTATGCTGGTCCTTCTATTACGAGCTTCAATAATTTGATATTATTTAGGACACAGGAAATAGGGGGTATTTATTGATATACAATACAGAAAACACAAAAATCCGGGAGACTTAGTATAGTGAAATTATTTTTTTTAAAGGGAATGGTCGCTCTTTTGTTTGTATCTACAATGGCCTGTAGTTCAAAAGAGAAAAAACAGAAGGAAGCAGCGATAGCGCAGGCAAAAGTGGATAGCACAAGGCTCGTCTATAATCCAAATAATGCAGATCAAAAGATAGATGCTTTTATGAAAAATCTTCATTCAAAAGCTGCATTCAATGGGAATGTTCTTGTTGCGAAAGATGGTAAAATCTTATATCAGAATACATTCGGCTGGGCCAATTACTTAAAACGGGATAGTCTAAAAATTGATGACAAATTTGAACTCGCTTCCGTTTCTAAACCGCTTACAGCTGTCGGAATTTTAAAGTTAGTAGAGACAGGAAAGTTACGTCTCGATCAAACGATCAATGACTTCTATCCGGATTTTCCTTATCCTGGTATTACCATAAAAATGTTATTGACACACCGTTCGGGATTACCTAATTATGTTTATTTTTCCGAGGAACATTGGCCTGATCGTAAGAAAGGAATGACGAATCAGGATGTGATGAAAATGCTGACTGAATTTAAACCCAATCGCTATGGTGCGCCAGGAGGGCGTTTCTTTTACAATAACTCCAACTTTATGGTCTTAGGGGCCATTATTGAAAAGATATCAAAGCAAGATTACGCTACGTATATGAAAGACAGCGTATTTAATGTTGCAGGAATGACAAATACAGCTGCACTTTCTAAGGCAGTGTATGATAAAATTCCGACTAACGTTATTGGACATGACAAGGTATGGCGAAGATCGGTCGTGCAAAATTTTCAGGATGGACCGCTTGGTGACAAAGGAATTTATAGTACGGTGCGTGACCTTTATCGTTTTGATCTTGCTTTGAGAGATGGACGATTGTTAAAGCAGTCAACATTGGATTCGGCATACCGAGGATATCCGGATGCCAAAAAGGGAATTTTTAGCTATGGTTATGGTTGGCGTACGTTTGAGCATGGTAATGATCATATCGTATACCATACAGGTTGGTGGCACGGTTTTAGACATATTTATGTAAGAGATTTAAAGAGAAACATAGTTATTGTTTTACTTTCTAATATGACAAATGGAAGCTTGGTCAAATTGGACGAGCTTTATAAAATCATGGGAATGCCAGTATTGCGTAAAAATGCGTATAGCAACCATGGTGATTTTATCATCGATGAGTAATTTTTGAGCGATGCTACTTTGAGAATTTAGATTATCTTCTTTATCCTATTGTAACGAGAAGGCAAAGAAGATAATCTACATGCCCTGAGTATGCATGCAACAGGTAAACACAAAAGATATAAAAAGGGATGAAAAAAACATTGATTTTAGGTGCTAGTACCAATCCTTCACGTTATTCGAATAAAGCTGCAAATATGTTGCATAAACATGGGCATGCTATCGTTAATATTGGCTTGAGTGGAGGGGAAGCCGCCGGAGTTCCTATTGAAAAGAAAGGTGATATCCATACAGATATTGATACTGTGACAATGTATCTTAGTGAGCCTAATCAGAAAGAATATTACGATTATATATTAGCGACGAAGCCAAAACGAATAATATTTAATCCTGGTGCGGAGAATGCAGAATTGGAACAGGTCGCTATGGAGCACGGTATTAAGACAGAAAGAGCCTGTACTCTTGTCTTGTTGAGTACAGGGCAGTTTTAGATTTTGGATTTATGAAGCAATTCAACCGATAGGTACTTCGTGATAAAATAATTTGTCAGACCCACGGTATTGCTGTCGAGATTTAGACTTGACACTTTGATGTCACAATGTTCCTTCAAAATGGCCATGGTATAGGAATTTATGGCTTGTTGTATCGGAATCGTGATCAATTCATTTGCTTTTGCAATTTTTCCACCCAACACGATCAATTCGGGATTGAGTAGCTGTATTAAAGATGCAAATGCTTTTCCTAGGTTTGTTCCTAGTTTTGAAATCTGATTTATTGCAAATTGATCACCCTTGTTTGCCGCTTCAATAATATGTGTCGGTGTTAAATGTTGTAATTCATCGGGTTGTAATTCATTTAATTTAGTCAGCTCTCCTTTTTGGATTTCCTGTTTAGCATTGTTGACCAAAGCAATTCCGGAAGCTACGGTTTCCAAACAGCCTCTTTTCCCACAATAGCAAAGTTCACCGTTGTCGATAAAGGGCATATGTCCTACTTCGCCGGAGTAGCCATCACGGCCTAGGTAGACTTCGCCATTGGACACGATTCCTAAACCTATCCCCCAATCCATTAGGATAATTAAACTGTTTTTTGTGTTTTTTGCCAATCCAAATTTCAATTCAGCATAAGCTGCACCTTTAACGTCATTCAGAATGAAGACCGGTTTTTTATATATGCGCTCAAAATAGTTTGTTATGGATTGATTGTCGTCATGTAAAAAAGTCTCGTTAGTACCTTCTTCAGCATTGATTAGTCCTGGCATGCCAATAATAATCCCTGTTAGGTTCTCAGTATCAACTGATTTATCGATAAGATATTGATCAATGATTTGTGTGATAGCGGCTAGATTTTCTCCATTTCGAGATAATTCATTATCCAGCTCAACAGTTTCAGCAATAATGTTCTGGTTGTTGTCCATTATGCTCAGTGTGATGGAGAAACGTTGGAGTTCAATCGATAGCACCTGAAACAATCCATCACATAGCTTATATAAATTGGGTTTACGTCCACCAATAGATTCTCCTTTGTCAAATTGACGGATAAAATCATCTTCCAGCAATTCTGCAATAAGGCTATTTACCGTAGGCAGGCTTAAATAGAGGTTTTTTACAATGTCATTTACCGATACAGATCCTAATTCGGCTATTAATTTTATAATGGAGATTTTGTTGAACAGATTTTTCTTTTCAGGTTTACTCTCCAATTTTTTGTTAATCAGTAAGTTTACGGCTTTAGTCATAAAACGTCAAATTTTGAAATAGAATCCTCAGGGCTTTAATTTAGCAAAAGTTTTGGAATCATTTGGTTATTTTTCTCACTTGACAAGCAAGTGGGCTAATTAGCAAAAAGGGGATAAGATTCCTTATCCCCTCTCTACGTATAAGTTTAGACTATTTGAGTTTTTTTACTCGAATATCTTTAAAGAATACTTCGGTACCGTGTCCTAGAAACCCGATATGACCAGAGGTTCGTTTAAGCCCAGGATGTTGTTTGCCATCCAGGGTTCCATTTTTGCTTGCCTCGGCGATATCCGCATCCACGATAACCGCGCCATTCAGTGTAACTTTGATGCGATTTCCTTTCACCACGATTTCCTCGGAGTTCCATTCACCTACGGGTTTTAAATGACCTTTTTTGGCAGGAACAACTCCATAAATTGAACCGTGATATTGGTATTGCTTTAAGTCTTTATAAACATCTGCACCATCATCAAGTACCTGGATTTCCATGGCCTCATATGCGGCATCTCCCTCCAGAGGAGCGCGTATTCCCACACCATTGTTGGCACCAGGCGTTAATTTGAAGTCGAAGCGATAAATGAAGTCTGCATATTCTTCTTTTGTGTAAAGGTTTCCACCAAATTTTGCATTTGGATACACCCAGATATAACCTTCGTCGTTGACAACATAAGCTTGGTTTTCTGTCCACTTGTCGAGGTTTGTTCCATCAAAAAGTACTTCAAAACCTTCTTTTTTCTCTTGATCGCTCAATTTAAAGATTTGTTTTCTTGGGAATTCCTTGATAAAAAGATCTCTATAATAAACAACTGAACCATGCGCTTGTAACTCAATTTGTTCGGTAGGGAAAATTGATTGGTTTCTATCCCAATAGTTTTCAAGAGGAATATTATCGGTTACTAACTGTCCATTTAACCAAACTGTGACTTTATCGTCTACCATTTTGATTTTAAATGTATTCCATTCGCCAGTAGCATTGTCGGCAACCTTCAACGGTTTGCTTTCATTTTTCTGGTTGTTATATAATCCGCCAGAGCCAACTTGGGCGCCGACTCTTGTATTCGCAATATCCCAAATTTGTACTTGGGGAGTACCTCTCAAGTAGATACCGGCATCACCTTCTATACCGCCATAGTTTTCCAATTTCCAGTCTACCAGCATTTCAAAATCGCCATATTTCTTTACGGTCGCCAGATTATCGCCTTTACCACTGAAGGCAATTTCACCATTGGATGCTGTCCAACCTTTGCGCATGATATCGTCGGCTTTAGCTTGTTCTGCTGCTAAAGTTTTCTCGTTCATTTTACTGCGTTTGATCGGATCTGCTACCAAACCTTTCCAGCCACTTAGGTCTTTACCATTGAACATCGAAACATAACCTTCTTTGATCGGCATTTCAGCGAGATAGCGAACAACAGCTTCCTTAAGGTATCCACTTTCACTACCCGACAATTTACCGATCACCTGTTCAAGAACCTCTCTAACCTTTTTGCCATAGAACTTGTTGTCCATTGCAATGTTCATCGCTACATTGGCCGCAGTTCCGCCAAGTTGCGCGTCGCTCATTAAATCAGCGGCAAAAACTAAAGACTGGTATGTTCCTGTAGGTTGTAACGCAGATAATGCTGCTTTTTTCTGATCTGTGGTTTTGGCAACGTTGAATGCATCTCTTAATAACAAAGTTTTCTGTTCAGGCGTATTCGAAGAAGAAGAAATTGATTTAATTAATCCTCTGTATACCGTATTGAAAAGATTATCGTCTTTTTCTATTCGTGAAAGAGATACCAATTCTGGCAGTGCGTTGGAGGTAGACCAGCTAGCCAAAGACTCAATTGCTGCGGACCGTAGACCTGTATTATTGTTGTTAAGGTATGCAGTTACAGCTTTCAATGACTGGGCGTCACCAAGCCCAGCAAAAATAGGGAAATACTTAGCGGTATTAGGCGCTGCAGACTTCGATATATTAGCGGCTAGTTTTTCTGTTAATCCCTTTGAATTTGTGCTTGACTGAACCACATTGACAATGGCACGTTGCAATAGCACGGCAGATTTATTGTCTGTTGTATTGTTTAACCTACTGAATAGTTCTTCTAAGTCCGATTCCTGAGCTACATTTGGAAGTGCTTTGTTGATCGCTTCTTCGACAGCAGGGTTTGCACTCTTTATGGCTAATACAGCTTTGGATGATGCATTGTTGGAACGTTTACTTAAAATATCCAGCAATTGAATCTTTTTGTCGTCGTCTACAGTTGAAAGTGCATTGTTGACATCAGTTACGACATTTGCATCTTTCGATGAAAGGATCAATGCTTTTACCGAATTGTTGAATTGTTGATCAGCGTTGAGCGCCTGGATTAAGGTATTGGTTTCTTTACCCTGAGATAGTGTATTTAGTGCACTTAATCCAGCTAATTTAGTTACGGGAGACTGTGTTTTATTTACTAATGCCTGGATTAGTTTTAAGCTGCTTGCCGAACCATTGTGGGCTAAGTAGTTCAATACACTTTCTTGCACTTCAGGAGTACCCTTGCTTGCTAAAGCAAGCAAGCTTTTCGCGTCGGCGCCTTTTCCGTATTTTCCGAGTAATTGTAATGCAATGTTACGGTAAGCACCATTATCGCTCTTAACAGCTGCTAACAAGTTCTTTTGTTGTTTCGCTGGGTCGATGGTCGTCAATAATTTAAG
This sequence comes from Sphingobacterium sp. UBA7253, assembly GCF_002472745.1. Lineage (NCBI taxonomy): Bacteria > Pseudomonadati > Bacteroidota > Sphingobacteriia > Sphingobacteriales > Sphingobacteriaceae > Sphingobacterium > Sphingobacterium sp. UBA7253. The sequence continues at coordinate 55,231 of NZ_DKSP01000028.1, forward strand.
CGATGCAATTTGGCCGTTGATCGATTTTGCTTTTTGTGATTCCTGGAAAAACTTGTTTAGGAACTTAACCGCATCTTGGTCGTGTTTATTGTCGATCAATGCTTGAGCATAGTCGATACCAAGTCCTACTGCATCCAATTTGTCATAGTTATAGCCGGCGGCATTTAGTTTTTCCTGGAATAGCGATTCAGAAGCTGTACCTCCGATTTTGCTCAACGCGATCAATGCCGTCCGCTGGAAGCCATCCGAATTATATTTTTGCGTTAATCCTAAAATGGCACTTTCAGCATTTTTATCTTTTAGATCTCCGAGTGCTGTAACCAGGGCAATGGCAGTTTTCTCTGTTGTGGATGCTGCTAAAGCTTTTTCTAAGGCTGCTGTCGATTCAGGGGTACGAATAGAAACTAGGGTTCTCGCTGCTGCATCGGCGAGATAATCGTTTGTCAAACAAGTAGCGACAGCTGGTATAGCTGTATTATCGGCGCATTGACGTAACAGGCGTAGGGCAAAGACCTGATTTGTTGGTTCACTCAATTGCGCTATGGATTTTGCCAATCCTTCAACGAAAACTCTTTTTTGTTGTTCTTTACCAGGCTGATTAACATAGAACGAATAGCTGTTTGCCGCAAATTCTATCGGAGCATTGTTGCTACCTGGTGCTTTAAGTCCTTTGAGGAACGTAACGACGTCATCAGAAGAAAAACCTTCCAGCTCATGCATGGCAAGTAAAAACTTTTCTTTTTCTTCAGCCGGCTGTTGTGCCAATACGTCTGCTATTTTAGTTGCAGTCGTTCTATTTTGTGGTTGCTGAGCGTAGGTTGCACTAGATATAAGAAGCAATACGGTCAGCGAATTGAATATTCTTTTCATCGGGATATCTTTTTAAATAGACCAAGGGCCTCTCATTGGTTGGTGAATTAATCTATTTGCGGCGTCGTCATTAATAAATAGCTCATTTTGAGAGTCATATTTTAGTGATCTGTTCAGTCGCAATGCTGCTAATCCCATATTGACCAAGGTACAAGAACGGTGTCCATTGATCTCATTCAGTGCAAACTTTTCTCTTGTGCGAACGGATTCCAAGAAGTCAGTAATCTGTGGTGCAGGTTCAGGGTACTGTGCAAGTTTTCTTTCCAAATCCGGTATATCTGATTGGAATCCTCGATATAATTTACCTTTTGGACCTTCAATATAGGCTGCCTTTTCATCTTTTGCTTCACCGTCTAAAATGATCTGACAACCATCGGCATAGGTAAATGTAATTCGTCTCCATGTGCCCACGGCATCCGGATGTTGCTGCGGAGCATCAACGTCGACGGTAATCGGACTTTCGTTGTCTTTACCTAAGAAGTATTGAACAGGATCCATATAATGTTGCCCCATATCTCCTAGACCGCCACCATCATAATCCCAATATCCTCTAAAAGTGGTATGCACGCGGTGTTTATTGTAAGGCTTATATGGCGCCGGACCTAACCAAAAATCGTAGTCAAGTTCAGCCGGTACTTTCTCCTCTGGTAAATTTTCCTTTCCTACCCAATAGAACTTCCAGTCAAATCCGGTATGTTTGCTTATTGTAACTTTCAAAGGCCAACCTAACATGCCAGTATCAACTAATTTTTTGATTTTGCTTACTGGAACATTCATTCCATAAAAATCATCCTTGAAACGAAACCAGGTATTTAAACGGAAGATATTGCCATGTTGTGCAATGGCTTCTTTCACTTTTTTACCCTCACCGATAGTACGTGTCATTGGTTTTTCACACCAGATATCTTTTCCTGCTTTTGCCGCTTCAATGGACATCAGTCCATGCCAATGTGGTGGAGTAGCAATATGCACAATATCTACTTCTGGAGATTTAATCAACTCCCTAAAGTCATGGTATTCCTTCACACCACCGCCTAAGTCTGCTTGTGCTGCCGCTAGATGGGTTTTGTCCACATCACAAATGGCTACTGTTTTAGTTCCGGCGTAGCCAAAGTGTCCACGGCCCATATTGCCGACACCAATTACACCTTTGGTTAGATGGTCGCTCGGAGCAAGATAGCCCTGTCCTCCGAGTACAAAGCGTGGTACAATAGAAAATGCCGCAGCACCGACCACGGATTTTTTTATGAAATCACGCCTTGATGAATTCTGTTCTTTCATTTTGGTTGGATTAGTTGTTTTATAATTGATCCACTATTAGGCTGTTAAAAATAACGGCATTGGATATTTAATCTTAAAAATAGATAAAAAACTGATAAATGTAAACTGATAACTAAAATTTTACGTATTGTTTATTTGTGTTTTGTTAAAAAATAACAAAAGAATACTGTTGAATTCATTTCTTTCATATATAGCTACCTCATTATTGCCTATGCTGTGTTGTTTTATCTACTAAATTGTTACATTTCAGTGTGGTAGCTATTCGATGTGGTAGACAGAAAAGGACTTGATCTCGATTTTCCTCAATCGTTTTCGTAAAAGAGGCTTGATTTCAGGAGAATAATCCAGCATCTTTATGGTCGCTCTGATAGCATTAAATCCTAATGATGAATCTAAGAATACTGTTTTTACTCGTTTGCATCCTATGCCAGCCATTTGGAGGATCAGCTCAATTTAGAATTCCAGTGTTGGGCCATACGATTTATGAAGGAGTGTTTACTGGAAATGGTCTCCTGGGAACGATGACTTACTTAGCCGGTAAGAATTCGATGCGTGTGGATATTGGAAGAACTGATATTTATGATCATCGAGCGAATTCGGCCGATAAATTGTTTGATCAGGCGCGTATGTCGTTAGGTCATTTTGAAATAGAATTTGAACGCCCGATTGTGCAGGCACAAGGAGAAATTCATTTAAAAGATGCCTATGCTGAGGCGAAAGTCGGCACAGACCAAGGGATGGTGAGAATTCGGACGACCACCTTATCAAATGACAACATTATTTTGCTAGAGGTATTTAAAAAAGATTTTAACGGGAATTACCATCTTACATGGAAACCCGACGAAGCCATCAGCCCAAGGATGGGATTCAGCTATACGCAAAAACCGAAAAACTATCCGACAAATCCAAAAGGAAGTTTTGGCACCCAAGGCGAAATAAAATATTTTGATCAGCCTCTTCTAGCCGGGGGAGGGTATGTGACGGCTTATTGTGGCAGATCCGGCAAAGAAGTGGATACCTATTTAATTACCGTAGATTATAACCAGCAGGGAACCGCTTATGTCAAAAAGGCGATCAATTATGTTCAGAATTTTAAAGAACAAAAGTTAACGAAGGGACTGGCGTCCCATCGCAAGTGGTGGACAGACTATTTTGTAGCATCTACACTGGAGCTGCCAGATACGGTTTACCAGCAGTTTTATGAAATGCAACTGTATAAGCTTGCCAGTGCAACAAGGTCAGATAAACCCGCTATGGATTTACAGGGGCCCTGGACAAGTCCAACTCCGTGGCCAGCGTACTGGCTTAATCTTAATATGCAACTTGCTTATTCCCCTGTTTTCAAAGCGAACCAGCTCGGTATTGCAAACTCGTTGATCCAGATGATTGATCGGAATAAAGATAATTTAAGACAAAATGTTCCCGAGCCTTATCGCTATAACAGTTTGGCTGTAGGTCGCTCCTCGGGGCCAAGCTTATGGAGTCCTGTTCTTCTGGCAAAAAATGTTTCATTGGATGCGGCTTCCGATGGTGAAAAGGAGCTAGGTAATCTCGTATGGCTGTTGCATAGTTATTATCAATATTATCGAGCGACCCTGTCGCAGGAAGTATATGATCGCTTATTTCCGCTACTGAAGGAAGCGATAAATTATCATTTGCACTTATTGGAAAAGAATCAAGCAGGAAAATACCATATCGGTGTGAAAACCTATTCACCAGAATATTCAAAAGGGTATGCTTATGATACAAATTATGATCTTTCTATTTTCAAATGGGGGCTCAAGACGCTTATTGAGCTGGATCAAGAAAGAGGCGGCAAGGATAAACTTCATGCTGTCTGGACAGACGTATTGGCCAACTTGATTGATTATCCAAAAGATGTCGATGGCTTTATGATCGCAAAAGATCTACCGTATGGCGAGTCGCATCGTCACTATTCGCACCTAATGATGATTTATCCTTTTTACGATATAAACTGGGATCAGGTAAATAATCAAGCTCTTATTGAGCGCTCTATTGCACATTGGCAGAGCAAAAAGCAATGGTTGCAGGGCTATTCATTTACAGGTGCTGCCTCTATGTATGCCATGATGGGGAGAGGAGATTCGGCTTTGGCTTCGCTGGATGTGCTATTGCAGAAATATATTAAAGCCAATACGCTATATGCTGAAAGCGGTCCGGTGATAGAAACCCCACTGGCAGCGATGGCCAGTATTCAAGAATTGTGTATGCAGTATTGGAATGGTGTATTACGCGTGTTTCCTGCTATTCCTCATAAATGGAAGGATGTTTCCTTTACCAATTTTTTGACAGATGGTGGAAATCTCGTATCAGCAGAGCGAAAAAATGGAAAAACGGCCAACATCCGGATCAAAAGTCAATATGGAGGTCGTCTACGTTTAAAATCCGATATCGGAATACCAGAAATAAAGATACAGGGAAAAGGTACGTTTGATATAAGGAGAGATGGAACAATTGATCTGAAGCTTGATAAGGGAGCAATCGCTTTGATTAATGTACATTGATAAAAGGTAAGTTAAAGAAATTACGTTGAAACTGGATATTCAAGCTCCTTGAGCCAATTGCTTAAAATTCCTCAATCAATTGAAATAAAGAAAGCATATTATTTAGGTATAAAATTGAAGCGCTAATGCGCTGATCAAATAAAAATATAAGAATAGAAAATAATGAAATTAAAACAACTTTCCGTGTTATTATTGACCGTTTTGGGTACTTCGACTGTCGTTCAGGCGCAAACGGCAAAACCGAATCTATCCAAGGCGTTTATTCAGCAGCAGCTAGATGCTGCAGCGAAGCAAATAAAAGTCCTGGCGAGCGAAACTCCGGCAGAAAAGTTTCCAAAAACTTTCGAAAATGGCAAAGAGGTATTTTCTTCGTCGAGCTGGTGGTGTTCGGGGTTTTATCCAGGGACATTGTTGTATTTATATGAAGGTACCAAAGATGAAGGGCTGTTAAAGAAAGCAACCGAGAAATTGACCTATCTAGAAAAAGAAAAGAACAACAAGGGTACACATGATTTAGGGTTTATGTTATTCTGTAGTTTTGGAAACGCATTGCGTCTCACGGGTGATAACCAAAAGTATGGACCAGTACTCAGCACCGGCGCCAATTCCTTAGCATCTCGCTATAGTCCAACTACCAAAACGATTCGTTCTTGGGATCACGGATCATGGCAGTATCCGGTTATAATCGATAATATGATGAACCTGGAGTTTTTGACACAGGTGTCTAAAATGACTGGAGATAAAAAATTTTATGATATTGCGGTATCTCATGCTGAAACAACCTTGAAAAATCACTTCAGAAAAGATTATAGCTCATACCATGTGATCGATTATGATAAAAACACAGGTAAGGCGATTGGTAAAAAGACCCATCAGGGCGCATTTGATGAATCGGCATGGTCAAGAGGACAAGGATGGGCGCTGTATGGTTATACCATGATGTACCGCGAGACAAAGAAGAAAGAATTTTTGAAGCAGGCCCAGCAAATCGCAAATTATATCCTAAGCAATCCGAATTTGCCTGCTGATCTGGTTCCTTACTGGGATTTTGATAAAGATAAAATTGCGCAGTCAGATAAAATGTATCCGAATAAGGATCTGCGGGATGTATCTGCGGCGGCATTATATGCGTCTGCTTTGTTAGAGCTCTCACAATACACAAAGGGAAGTGAAGCTTTGAATTATTTTGATAAAGCAGAAACGATTCTTAAGAACCTGTCGAAGGCACCTTATCTGGCACCTTATGGTCAAAATGGTGGGTATATCTTACAACACAGTGTTGGAGCGCTGCCATTAAATTCGGAAATCGATGTGCCGTTGACCTATGCCGATTACTATTATGTGGAGGCCTTGGTTCGTTATCAGCGCCTATTGTCCGGAGAACCTATGATCAAAGAGATCGCTAAATAAGGTTGTCAACAGTTAAAAGCTTATTTTAGTGGGATCGGATCGTTTAAAAAATGATTTGTTTTAAGTAAGGCTCAAACTTGATTAAAAACGTAGTTAAAGCTAAAAGACAGAGGTGGCATAGCCACCTCTGTCTTTTTATTGGGAATTACAGCGTTTATTGAGCATTACGGGGACCACGTTCGATATAACAGGGTTTAGCTATTCTGGTTGGTCGTAGCGGTTTGTTCCGACGGATTGTATCCAAACTGTTTTTTAAATTCCTTACTAAAGTACTTCCTGTCCGAAAACCCCACAGCATAGGCGATCTCACTGATGTTCATGTCAGAATTCAGTAGTTCTTTCGCTTTGTTTAGCCTATACGTTTTAACATAATTATTGAGCGATAAATTGGATATTGCCTTCAGTTTACGATAGAGAATTGGAGCGCTCATTCCCATTTTACGTGATATAAAATTAACATCAAAGCCATCTGACTGGATATTTTCTTCGATCAACTCATTTAGGGATGAGATGAATTGCGCATCAAGTTCATTGTCGAATGAAGCTGTTTTGACCTGAAATTCTTTACTCTTTTTCTGGCTGATAGCCATGAGATTCTGAGCGGAGAGAAATAGTTGTTTATTGTCGAAGGGCTTTGTTAAATAGATATTTGCACCCTGCTCCAGGGCTAAGGTTTGTGAATGGCTGTCTGTTACGGCTGTCAACAAAATGAACGGAATATGGCTTGTCACCATATTTGTTTTAACGGCCTGACACAGTTGGGCTCCATCCATATAAGGCATCATCAAGTCTGAAATAATCAGGTCAGGGATATATTCCAATGCTTTGGAAAGAGCTTCTTCGCCATGATCAGCCGTAATGATTGTGTAGGTGTCCTGAAACAGACTGACTACCGTTGCTAATAATTCTTTGTTGTCTTCTACAATTAAAATAGTTTGTTGCAAGGAAGTATCAAGCGTGCTTGGTACCAGTATGCTAACGTCCTCTGTTTCCTTTGCAAGGAGGCCTATTGCTTGCGGCTCTACTTTCTCGCCATCTTGTTTCAGTAAGGTTACCGTAAATACCGTCCATTTTCCTTTTTCATCCTCCTTCGAAAAACAACGAATCTCTCCCTTGTGTTGCTGCACAATTTGTTTGGTAAGTGCCAATCCAATGCCTGTGCCGATTGCATCATTAGCTTGTTCTTCACGATAGTATTCTTCAAATATTTTGAACTGATTGTCTGTGGCAATACCAATGCCACTATCAACTATGTTTATGGAAAATGAGTCATCGCTTTCGATCAGCTCAAGGTAAACGGTACCATATTCGGGTGTATATTTGATGGCATTGGATAGTAGATTAAACATCACTTTGTCAAACTGCAGGGTATCAATGGATTGTAATCCTATTGCATCCAACTGACGTATATAATAGTTGAGATGTTTTGTTTTGGCAAGGTCATTCAGTAAGTAGAACGTATCTTCTATGTATTCTCTAAAAGAGATGTCGGTTTTCTTCAGTACAAAGTGTTTGTCATCGAATTTTTTAAAGTCCAGCAGCTCGTTGATAACACCAAGGAGCTTACTGGCATTCTTTTTTATCCGTTTTACTTTGTTTTGTGTAGAAGTCAGATTGGCCGTTTCGGAAATAATTTCGTCTAATGGAGCTGTAATCAAAGTCAACGGTGTGCGAATTTCGTGCGATATCTGTGTAAAGAATTTTATTTTCTTTTCCTGTTCCCGTTCTGAATTGATCAACATCTCACGTTCGACAACAAACTTGATGACAAAATGTACACCCAAGGTAAATAAGCCGGCATACAACAGATAGGCCCACCAGGTTCTCCAAAAGGGAGGTTTAATATCGATATTGATCCGTAGGGGTATACTGCTCCAAATGCCATCGTTGTTACTGGCGAATATGGTCAAAGTATGCATTCCGACTGGAATATTGGTATATCGTATTGACGGAGTACTTGTTTCAACCCAATCCTTGTCAAAGCCATCAAGCTTATATCGGTATCTATTCTTTTGTGGTTTGATGAAATTAGAACCTGAGAAATTAATCGTAACAAAGTTTTCATCATGTCGGAGTTTGAGCTGATAGCTGTTGTGATCGGTCGTTTTCTGAAGCCGTCCGTAGTTCAAGGGTGTCTCTTCGAGAAAGATATTTCGGAAGAGTACCTCGGGGATAGTCTGATTGAAAGTTATTGTTCGGGTATCCAGGGCAACTACACCATTGAGTGTTGTGACGAATAGTGTTCCTGTTTTGCTGGCAAAGACTTTGGCTCCAAGTAGATTTTTGACCGGTAAACCGTCATATTGATTCAGGAGGTAGCTATGTTTTGTTTTGGGATTATAGCATATTAATCCATTTTTACTGGTAAGCCATACCTGATTGTTCACAAAGATGGGCCAGCCTAGCGAATTGTTCGGAAAGCGAGATACCTTGGTTAAGTGATCATGCTGATCAAAATGATATAAGTATTCTTTGGATGTCAGCCAGATGTCCCCGTTCGGATGAACATAAAATCCGCCTAGCGTCAATGTATCTAGCTGTTTTATTGGTTTTATGTTTGATTCATTCGGTTTTTTGCGAAAAAGTGTACCTCCTCTGAGCAAATAAGTATGCTGTTTATTGTCCGCTTGGATATCATCAATTGTACCTGTTTTTAATGCAGCGTTATACGCTGCAGGTTTTCCAGGATCGACGATGTAAAGCCCTTTATTGGTTCCGAGGTAAATGCGATGTACGGGATCGACGTAAATGCTATAAATATTGTTTTTGAGGTTTAGGAGATCTTTTTCCAGGTAAAAGTGTTGTGTGTTTCCAGATTGTGCATCGATAATGGAATAACCGCCGCCGTACTGTGCTGCATAAATTTTGTTATCTCTAACGTATAGATCCTTGATCAGGTTTGACTGGGTTAATTTAGACAAAGGAGAGGTGGTTTCTGTTCTTTTGTCAATTTTGTTGATTCCTTCTTCTTCTGTTCCAATCCAAAACGCATTTTCTGACTCTGCGAAACTGCCGGTGATATCGCTATTGAGGCTGAGACCTGGACGCGAACGTGTTGAATAATGCTGTATGGGGATCAGATCGGGGTAGATGGCATTGATTCCTCCAAAATAAGTTCCTATCCAGGTGATCTGTTGTCGATCAATAAAGATATCATAGATAGAGTTTTGACTCAATGAGTTTTTGACGGAGGTATTATGTTTATAGTTTAAGAAATGTGGTGTCCCGTTAAAGATGGAGAGTCCTTTTAGTGTTCCAATCAGTAGTTCTCCTTGTTTAGTTGGGACAATTTTCCGGATGTTATTGCTGAGCAGATTGCTATTTGTTTCTGTTAGGTTATTCCATTTTTTATCAACGAAGTTGTATTGGAATATTCCATGCAATTTTGTACCAACCCACAGGATGTTTTTATGAAGATACATTGTGCTGAAAATCTGCTCTTTTAACGGCAGGGGAGATGCTATAAGATTCTGGTTCGTAGAAATTTGATTATTTTTCAAAGAAAAAGACGTTATGCCATTCATGCTCGCCATGATATAGGTTTCTGGTCCTGTCTGAATAATCGATTGTACTCGGGATTGGTTAATGAGTTTTTTGAGATTGTAGGTACCTGCTGTGGGGATAGCCTGATAGAGACCTTTGTCGGTGCACAGAAATATTTTGTCTGAAAGGAGCTGTATGTCGGCGACAGTAATTTTTTCTTGAAAAGGTTTTCCTTGTTTAAATACCGCTTTGCGTTTGTCGATATCGAAAATAAATAACTGCGTTGCTGTAGCAATGAAAAGGTCATTATTTGCGTTGATGGCAATCTTGTTAATGTAATCTACCTTTTTAAATACGGTATCCTGTACGAGAATATTAGTGATATTCTGGGAGTCGTATACAAAAAGGTTGGCTCCGCCGCCGAACCAAAGTTTACCTTGTTTATCTTGAGCAATTGTTAATACCGCCTGTTTATCCAATACGTTCTCCTGGCTTAGTGTCTCAAATTTTAAATTCTGTGCATGACAAAGGGAAATGATGGATATCAACAGCAGAAATTGTCGCGATAAAATAGGTAGTATGCTCATGGTTATGGGGTATTTGTGTCAAATTTAAGATTTTACCCCCAAATATTTATGAATTTTACCCCTCTTAATTTGCTCATAAACCCATCTTTGACCTATTAAACAACCAATTTTTATTATAAAACTAATTTCCTAAAGTATGGCAAAGTTTTACAAAGTTGGACTGTCTGCTATGATGATGTTTACTGTGGGTGCGAGTATGGCACAACAGAAAATTTCAATTACGGGGCGGATTACAGACAGTCAAGGAGCACCTTTATCGGGTGTAACGATTCGAGAAAAGGGTGGAAGTGTTTCTACTTCTACAAATGCAAACGGTACCTATTCATTGTCAGTTGGCTCCAATGCAACAATTGTCGTTTCCTATATCGGTTATCAAAATCAGGAAGTTGTTGTCAATGGACGCAATGTCGTCAATGTAACTATGGACGGTGCAAGTGCTGCCATTGATGAAGTTGTAGTCGTGGGGTACGGACAACAGAAGAAGGCGAAATTGTTAGGGTCGGTTGCGACGATTGATGGCAAGAAGCTTGAAAGTAGAGCGGTAACGAACGTATCTTCGGCACTTTCGGGGCTTGCAGCCGGTGTCCAAGTCAAAGTCGGTAATGGTAAACCTGGTAGTGATGGAGCAACCATCCGCGTACGCGGTACAGGTACCATGAACAATAATGATGCTCTTGTCATTATTGACGGTATTCAGGGGGTAATGGATGCAGTAAATCCGGAAGATATTGAAACGATATCAGTATTAAAGGATGCTTCATCTGCAGCGATATATGGTGCGCGGGCCGCGAATGGAGTTATTGTCATTACAACAAAGAAAGGAAAAGGTGGACAAGCGCCGCAAATAAAATATTCAGGTTTGTTTTCGAGAACAACGCCAAGCGCAAAGCCTGAATTTGTAAGCGATTATTTGAGACATATGAGCTTGTTTCAAGAGGCCGCAGAAAATATCGGCGAGAAAGGCCCATATACGCAAAGTGCTATTGATACCTGGACGGCGGCAAATGCTGATCCAAATGGTTTGACTGCTCAGGGCATACCAAATTATGTCGCATATCCGAATACAAACTGGGGCGATTGGATTTATGAGAATGCCTGGTTAAAAAGTCATAATGTCAGTGTTTTGGGGGGGAGTGAAAATATCCGCTACAATCTATCTGGAAGAATACAGGATAACCCTGGCATTATGCACAATACTGGGATGAAACGCTATGAAGGGCGGGTGAATCTGGAGACAGATGTTACCAACTTCCTGACCGTGGGTACACAGACATTTGTTGTTAAAGAAGAACGTTCTATGGCTTCAGATGCCAATCTGTATAATTTTTTGCGGCAAACTACACCAGGTATTTACCCAATGTATGACAGTAAGTTTGGAAGCGCTGTGCTCAGCTCCGGAGAATCATCTCAGCTGAACAATTTATTGACCTACCTTTACGATAATAAAGGAAGTAATGAACGTACACGGCTCAACGCAACCTTATTTGCAAATGTTAAACTTTGGAAGGGTTTGACATTTGAAACGAAATTTAATTACCAGAGCCGATTTGATGAAGTGAAAACCTGGTCTGATCCGTCACCACGGTATGACTTTTCAACCATGACGATTACGTCGACTCCTGTTAACCTTGCGACCTCGACGACTGGACAGTCCTATAATAAAATTTACAGAAAATCTTTTGATAACGTATTGCGTTATAACACGACGATTGGTAAACATACGATTGGTGCATTAGTTGGTCATAATGAATTTTATTACAACGATTCTGGATTTAGTGCTTCTACAAAAGGATTGATAGATGCTACCATTACTAATATCGGTACAGGAACCGAGATGAATAGCATCTCCGGCGCGGAATCTGATAACTCCATGCGTTCTTTTTTCGGTCGCTTTAGCTACGATTATGATGGGAAATATTTAGCCGAATTTAGTTTACGCCGAGATGGTTCATCAAAATTTGGTCTTGGCAAGAAATATGGTACTTTCCCTTCTGTTTCGTTAGGATATATATTGTCTAAGGAATCATTTATGAAGGCGGTAGATCCTTATTTGCAAGATATTAAAATTCGTGGATCGTGGGGTAAATTAGGAAATGATGGCGGAGACGATCTGAACGTATATGGATGGCATGGTGTGTATGGGCAGGTAGGTTATTCTTTCAACGGCGCGCAGGCTAATGGTCTTAGATTGTCACGTTTTGGCAATAACTTGTTGCAATGGGAAGATTCCGAAAATAAGGAGCTTGGATTGGAATTTGCAACATTAAACCGACGTGCATCCGTAGAACTAAGTTTATACGATCGTAAAACTTCAAATATTATTCGTACAGCACAAATGCCAATTACTGCGGGTACTGCTAGTGCTCCCTTTTATAACCAAGCCGCTATGCGTAATAAAGGAATTGAGCTTAACCTGAACTGGCGGGATAAGATCGGGGATTTCAGTTATAACATTGGTGGTAATTTCTCGTATAATAAAAATAAAGTTACGGAATACGAGGGTAAGCTGGTTCAAGGTATGGTTGATGACGGAACGGGAAAAATGGTATGGCAGACTAATTTAGGTGATGTATCTACAGGTGGTGTAAACCGAAGACTTGAGGGATACCAGTTGGATGAATTCTATTTACGTCAAGTATATAGAGGAAATGGTAGTTATTTTAATTCCGACGGATCCGTCAATGTTAACGGTGGACCTACTACAGGGATGATCCGTACGGATCAGGATTACGAGTGGGCAAAAGCGATGAAAGCTGCTGGTTATTCTTTTGTAACCTCATCTCAAGCCATTGCGGATAGCTATGGTTCGAATGCACGGATGTATTATGGAGACTTGATCTATGCCGATCTGAACGGAGATGGTATTTATGGAAATAATGCCGACCAGTACTTTACCGGAACGTCGACAAGTCCTAAATATATCTATGGATTTAATCTCGGATTCTCTTATAAAGGTCTTGATATGTCTATGATTTGGGCAGGAGAGGCTGGAGGACAGTATTATTGGACAGATGCTGGTTATAATAACAATGTGTTGATCCTTGGTAACCAGGTAACCACTCGTATTGCAGATGACCATTATTTCTATAACCCGGCGGCACCAAATGATCCACGTACCAATCAAAATGGATATTTCCCTAGATTGAAATACGGAACTTCTGCAGAAAATATCAATAATCAGGCAAGCGATTATTGGTTGTATAATGCAAATTTTTTAAAGCTTAGAAATTTGCAAATAGGTTATACGTTTGATAAGAAACTAACTGAAAAAGTTAAAGTACGTAGTTTAAGGGTATTTTTCTCTGGAGAGAACCTATTGATGTTTACTGATTTTCCGGGGTTAGATCCAGAAGTTGGTGCAGGAGCAGAATATCCAACAATGAAACAGTTTGCTTTTGGTTTGAATATTGGATTCTAAAAAGAGAAAGATTATGAAAAATAATATAAAAAAATATAATTTGTGGAGTAAAAAAATATTGCTTAGCGTGACTCTCGGTTCAGCAACATTGTTTTCTGCTTGTCAGAAGGATTTATTGGATACAGTACCTAAAACACAGGTATTGACCAATAATATGTGGCTAACTGAAAACCTTACGGACCAAGGTGTAAATGGTGTATATCAAGGTTTGCGCCTCGGTCAGATGCTTTATGTATATGATTCCTATGTTACTCTCCAAGGCCGGGATAATTCAACCTTGATGAATGCAACGGCAACAAGTTCATCGGGGATTTTTTCATCCACTTGGCAAAATTTATATGAAGGTGTTCATCGGAGCAATAATGCGATCTATGGGATAGCCAATGTGTCACCAGTGGGAGCAGAGAAAAAGGCTAAATTAACTGCAGAAGTAAAATTCTTACGCGCCTATTACTATTATCGATTGAATCAGTTGTATAAAGGAGTTCCTATTTATACCGATCCAATCGAATGGGACAAAGTTGATAAACCAAGGAATACTGAACAGGAAGTTTGGAGCTTTATCATTAAAGATCTCACGGATTGTATCAACGAAGCTCAGTTACCAAATCGCTATGATAAAGGAAATGCAAACTTTGGTAGGGTGACAAAATCTGCCGCTTATGCGCTCCGTGGCAAGGTTTATATGTATACAAAAGAATGGGCAAAAGCAATCGCTGATTTCGAACAGGTTAAAAACTTGGGACACAGTTTGTTTAGTAATTATGCGTCTCTATTTAAAGGAGATAATGAACAAAGTCCGGAGATTATATTTAGTATTCAGAATATCGCATTGGCAGGATACGGTTCGGATTATCAGTTCAGATTTGGGTCGCGCTCAGCATTTGGATCCAATTGGAATACTTATTTAGTACACCCTGATGCGGCAGACCGCTATCAACGCAAAGATGGATCTAAGTTTAATTGGGACGATTACTTGCCAGGCTATAATCAGATGGCACCGGGCCAAAGGGAGGTGTTTTTCCTTCGGAATAATTTGACTGCTACTGAAATATCGAATATAGAAAAACGGACGACAAACAAGCTTGATATGTCTTTGTATTTGCCTACCGGTAATGAAGAACGCCTGAAGAAAGCCTATGAAGATCGTGATCCTAGATTAGCTAGCAATGTCATTCTACCATATTCTACATTTGTGGGAGCCAATGGTGCAACAGATCAAACCTTTACTTCTAGATGGCCATATAGACAGGAGTTTGGTGGCGTGTTTGATTTGAGAACGGATATCGTCACTGATTTTTACTACTACCCACGTAAGTTTGTTTACGAAGGTGCTAATCCAGGTATCCCAAACAGAGAAGCTGGCGCATATGATTATATCGTCATGCGTTATGCGGATATCCTTTTGTTATGGGCGGAGGCATTGAATGAGTCGAAAAAACCAGGCGAAGCTGTGCTTAAGGTAAATGAGGTCAGAAAGCGTGCAGGAGTTGGAGAGTTATCGTTAGGAATTGGTGAGCAGGATCTTCGGAAAGAAATTCGTGAAGAACGCCGTCGTGAGTTGATGTGTGAAGGTGTTATCTATTTTGATGAGTTGCGTTGGAATACATTGAAAGAAACATCCTTTTACACAGGAAACGGCATTAAGCAAGCATGGGGAGGAGTCGTTTCTCCGTATGACTGGAGAGGTGATCAGCTCTATACATGGCCAATTCCACAAGTGGAACGGGAACGAAACACAGCCTTGACACAAAATAGTGGCTGGGACGATTAAGAAATAGGAGAAGATTTTTCTGTCTCCTGTAAAGAAGTTGTTATCAATCGCTCATGCAATCGTTTGCTCGAGCGATTGATTTCTTTTTGTTTGTTTTTTTTTAGTTAAAATAAAGATTTTTAATGTTTTGTGTAACACTTCGATTGTGTTCGTTATAAACCAATGTCAATGAAAAGAAGACTCTTATTAAAACTATTGGGCGGTGCCGGGATGGGAGCCCTGGCGACATCTTTTGCTGGTGAAGCGAAAGCCAATGTTACCGCGTCGGAAAGAAATAATTACCGCGAGAACGATCGTGCCTATTGGGTATCTATCTTACACAAGATGGCAGCTCCCATATTGAGCAATATCAGTAAGGAACAATGGCGTAAAAATATGCCGATGGAGGTGAGCCCGACTTTTGATAGTAGGGATCCCGGCGTTGGATACCTGGAAGCCTTTGGGCGTTTGTTGGCTGGAATGGCACCTTGGCTGGAATTAGCGGATGACGCAACCGAGGAAGGTAAATTGCGTAAAAAATTACGTGACCAAGCATTATTGGGTATACAATATGGTGTAGATCCAAAATCTCCGGATTATTTTACTTGGCGAGGACCTTCATCTCAGACCCTTGTGGATGCAGCGCATCTTGCACTGGCTTTTCTGAGAGCCCCAAAAGCTTTATGGCAGCCTTTGGACCAGGCCACTAAGCAAAGAGTCGTCGAAGAGTTTAAACTATTGCGCAAAATTAAACCGAATGAGAGCAATTGGCTGCTTTTTGCGGCAATGACAGAAACATTTCTTTACAGCATAGGAGAGGAATGTGCACGGGAAAAGATCGATTATGCGGTCAATAAATTTGATCAGGAATGGTATGTGGGGGATGGCTGGTATAGTGATGGTGCCCATTTTAGTTTTGACCACTACAATGGTTATGTGATCCATTGTATGCAGGTGGAGTCACTGCGTCATAACATTTCAGCGGGAGGAAAATACAAGGAAATGTATGAGCGAGCCTATAAACGAATGCAGCGTTATGCGCATCACCTGGAACGCATGATCTCTCCGGAAGGGCATTATGTCGTTGTTGGACGCTCCTCAACTTATAAAAATGCCGCATTCCAGCCTCTAGCGACTGTTGCTCTAGAAAATAAGCTGCCCGAAGATATTTCGAAGGGTCAGGTCAGAGCCGCATTGACCACGATACTCCGCCATATTTATATTGACAAAACCTTTGCACCCTCAGGATGGCTGCGTATGGGCGTAGTGGGTGATAAACAATCCAATCTCGCAGATTACTATACAAACGCAGGCTCGATGTATGTGGCCTCTCTGTCATTCTTGCCATTGGGGTTACCGGCAGACGATGAGTTCTGGACCTGTGCTCCACAACCCTGGACTTCCCAAAAATGCTGGAATGCTGAGCAATTTCCCAAAGACTATTATGTAAGTTATTAAACAAAAAAGAATAAAAAAGCAAAAGATTAAGGACTGGATAAAATGAAGATACAACACTATATTACGGGGGCTTTAATGATCGGATTAGGAATGCAGGGAATTTCCTGTTCCAGTCAGCGAAACTTAGGGACAGTGAAATTGGGGCTTGACAAAGAATTTGTCCGTAACAATTTAGAAGATGCACACAAACAAATCGCTTACCTCGCAGCATCGATCGGTGAATCGGATATGCCTACAACCTATAAAGATGGTAAATATGTGAATTGGGGTTCAAGCTGGTGGTGTTCGGGGTTTTATCCCGGTACAGTGCTCTATCTCTATGAATATACCAAAGATGAGAAGCTATTAACGGAAGCAAAAAGTAAGCTGAAGGAACTCGAAAAGGAAAAGAACAACAAGGGAACACATGATTTGGGTTTTATGTTGTACTGCAGCTTTGGTAATGCATTACGTTTGACAGGAGATTCAGCTGCTTATAAGGAAATTTTAAGTACCGGAGCAGCCTCATTGGCGACCCGTTTCCACGAAGCACCCAAAACTATCCGTTCATGGGATGGGGGCAAAAACTGGGATGGCCAGCCTTGGACTTACCCAGTGATTATTGACAACATGATGAACCTGGAGTTTCTGACGGAAGTTTCCAAAATGACAGGTGATAAGCGTTATCGTGATATTGCGGTGCAACATGCCAATACAACGATGGTCAATCACTACCGAAAAGATTACAGTTCCTACCATGTCGTGGATTACAATCCAAAGGATGGAAGCATTATTTCGAGAAAGACTGCTCAAGGTGCGTTTGATGAGTCTGCATGGGCTAGGGGACAGTCTTGGGGACTGTATGGTTATACGATGATGTACCGCGAGACCGGCGACAAGAAATATTTGGAGCAAGCTCGACATATTGCACAGTTTTATCTGAATCATCCCAATCTTCCAAAAGATCTGATACCTTATTGGGATATGGACCAGAACAAGCTTACTCCGGATAGTAAATATTATAGCCAGAAAGATCTTCGTGATGTGTCGACCGCTTCGGTGACCGCTTCGGCTTTGCTGGAACTGGCGCAATACACAACAGGTGGTGAAAGCCAGCTGTATATCTCAAAGGCTGAGCAGATGTTGCGGTCTTTATCATCTAAACCCTACAAAGCAGATTATAAAGAAGCCGGTGGCTATATTTTAAAACATAGTGTTGGTTCGATTCCACATAAAACAGAGGTTGATGTTCCTTTAACCTATGCTGATTACTATTATGTAGAGGCATTGGTTCGGTATGATCGGTTGCTCCAAGGAGAAAAGGTAATCAAGCCATAGAAACTATCATAAGTGCCTAGTCTTTGAAACAATGTTTGATTTATTGTTTCAAAGACATGATAATAATTCTATTGAATACTACAATTTTTAGAGCGAATTTTTTATTAGGTCACAATAGATCATGAACCATAAACATATATCAAATCCTGCTCCTTTGATATGGAAAGATGGTTCAGTTCTTATCGTTTTTAAAGGACGTAGCCGTGGAAAGAACTATCCATTTCAGAGCGAGCTAAAAAGAGGTAAATAGCCAAGAGAAATTTTCATTGGGAGGATCTCTTGTTCAGGGCTGTTCCATTAGTAGCAATAGATAAACAATATGATCTACATCTCCCGGATGTATTAGAGGCATATTGTTCCAATTATAAACTACCAATATCATAAATCTAACAAAGAATGAGAACAACAAACAGTAAACTCAGATTCATTGCAGTCGCACTGATGAGCACACTTTCGGCAATGATGGCCTGTCATAAGGATATGCTAAAGCCCGAAAGCTCTATTGCTCAGCTGCAAAAAAAAGCAGCTACTTTTGATTCCGCAAATGAGGTCAGCCTTTTGCCCGTCGCAGATGCGTATGTTCAGGATGGGACTAACGCCAGTACCAATTATGGTGATAATAGTTGGCTGATTGCCAAAGATGATGCTCCAGGTTATCGAAGGGATATCTATCTGCGTTTTGATCTGACCGCATTGCCCAGCAATGTTGCTAGTGTACAGTCAGCACGTGTTGAATTGGCTGGTGGGGTTTCCAGTGCTGCGGATACAGCAAATGCCAAGTGGCTGTACTACACAACGCTTGAAAAAGATTGGGGTGAGAAAACGATCAATTGGAATAATGCGCCAGCGACAGGGACAAAGCTTGGAGAAGTCAATGGAAAACTAAAAGTTACAAATGGAATTGTCTATCTCGATATTCCCTCCTCAGTGATTCAAGAAGCTTTGGATTCGGACAGAAAATTGTCTATTAAGATTGTCGCACAGCGAAAAACCTCCGGTTCTACTTCATTTTATTCCGACTTTCAGTCTAAAGAAGCACAGGATGTGGGACTTCGACCAAAATTGAAAATTGATTATACAGCATCGGGGCCAAACTTTTATAGCAACCTAGTCATGGATAAAGTAACCTTTGACTCCATTCAGCTTGATCTAGCAACATTATCCGCCGCCCAAACGCTAATAAACAATCAAGTTACTGTTAAAGCAAATGATGCATTGAATACAGTTCCTGTTCCGGTTGCAAAAATTTCAGATCCCGATGGCAAGAATAAAGTGCAGACTGATGCAGCTAAGGTGTATTCGTTGGCGCTACAATATTTTTTGTTTCAGGAGCAGGCAAATGCAGGGCAATATGTTGATAAGGCGAAGGAATTTCTTCTTTCTTGGGCAGCCGTTAACGCAGCAACAAGCCAAACTCCCGATGAAAGTATATATCTTCCATTTCTTACAGGATATTCACTTATTCGTGCAAAAATTGATGCTAACAGCAGGATGACGATCGACAATTGGTTACGGACAAGATATAACTTTTACAAAACTCAATCGGTCAGAACCAATAATTGGGAAACTATCCGTAATCTGTTGATGATTGATATCGCTTATATACTGAATGATGGAGCGCTTATCAACCAAGCGACGTCAGATTTTAGTACTCATCATAATAAAAATTATCGTGCGGATGGGGCTAGCATAGATTTTCTTGGCAGGGATGCCTTTGCCTATCATGTGTATGATCTAGAGTTTATCGGACAGATTGGTCGCACTTTTTATATCAAACGAGGCCGGCATATGCTTGATAGTTTGGTAAATCACCGTGCTACAAAATGGGTTAATTTAAGAATTAATCCCAATGATACGCCAGTCTTGGGTGGATCTATTAGGGATGCGGTCTCTTTTATGGCCCCTTATGTCTTGGATCCTGACAATAATATTCATCTTGAATTTGTCAACACCGAATGGGCTCCTGACAAAACTAGAGCTGATTATAATAAACCGTTTAATGCGGCAGGATCCAGCTATGCTTTTGTCCAGATGGCATCCATTATGAAAGGCGAGATGTTCGGTTTCCTGAAAAAGTTAAATCCTAGTTTCAACAGATATACTGATTTGCGTTACTATATTAACTCTTATGGGCCATCTTTAAGTACTTCGCCTATGACCAATGTGACATTGTATGGTGATACTCCTTTCCGTGGCTGGTATAAACAGCTTGGCATTGGAAGTTACAGTCTTACTGATTTGCAAGGACTGGGTGTTACGAACGACCAACTGAGCAGTATTAGTATTCCAAAAGGTTTTAAGGTTACACTCTATGAAAATGGAGATTTTACAGGAGATTCTGCGCTATTAACTGGACATACCATTGATTTGTCAATCTTAAACTTTAACGATAAGACATCTTCGCTGTTGATTGAATATCTTTAGTCAATTTATCTAAATGAAAAGGTGTTTTTTGTAATTATAGTGTGTGCTTGACCTATGTCCATTTCTTCTATGTAGAAACATTGGTGCGATATGACCGGTTGCCCCTTGGAGAAAAGGTAATCAAGCAATAAGAGCTATTTTTTTTGAGTTTTCAACAAAGTTATTAACACGATGTGGAAAAGTGAAGTATGTAAGGTACTTCACTTTTTTTGTTTTATAGGATTGAACCCGCTCTATCTTACGACATGTTTCTTCATGTCGTATTTGATCCTATTCTCTGTCAAATACAGGCTCTTTCGTCTAGTGCACATAACAATATCTAGCTTATATCAATTTCTATATTAACAGGGCTTTTATAGGGGTATAACAGGGGGTTAGC
>NZ_DKSP01000028.1:76221-113532 GCF_002472745.1 Sphingobacterium sp. UBA7253
CCCCTGTTAACCCCCTGCTAATCCCTAGTAAAAATAGTGTTACTCCTCTTTTAATAGGGAATTTGGTGTTATCTTGGTAATAATTTATATACCAATTAATTATAAACAAAAGGAGAGAAACTTTATGGCAATTTTACAAAATGGTCCGAACGGCCCTATTGTTGGGAAATTTGGTTCGGTGAATGCTTACCTATTGAATGGCCAAAATATCATACGCGGCGGTAAAAGAAAACGAACGTCTCCGCCTAGCGAGGCCGAGCTATTAAATAGAGAAAAACAGAAAATTGCAGGTAAGTTTGCCGCATGGAATAAAAGAATTCTTGAGTTTGGCTATCAGTCTCTAGCGAAAAAGGGAAGTCGTGTAGGTGCTTTCCAATTGGCACAGCGCCACATTTTTAAAGAAACTCTTGAATTAGATGAAGAGAATAAGCCTTTTGTTAACCTTGAAAAGCTATTGCTGTTTTCGGGTCCGCTTACCCCATTAGCCAACTGTCAAGTAAGCTTGGATGGCGACCAGATTGATCTTAGCTGGACTGTAGATGATCAGTATAAAAGTAGCATATATAAAATCAATCTGGGATTGATAAGCTTAGATGCCGAGTCGCATCTAAGAACCTCTATTGCCAATGTCAATCAGGGCACCTGCTCGTTGCAATTTGAGGAGATAAGCAGAAAAACAGGTGATCTCCATGTTTATGTTGGTGTGTGGGATACACTGGAGGGAGACTTCTCGAATTCCATCTATTGTGGGGTTATATAGTTGTTTTCGACGGAATCCATAAGCTGGCTTAGAAAGATGTTATGTGCAAAGATAAGATTAGTGGCAAGGCTTTATAATTTAAAGCTTTGCCATTTTTGAGATTATTCAACTTAAATAGAGCTAGAAGATATATGAATAATATGTTTTGATATTGTGCTATGAAAAATAAAGATTTATTTATCGCCGATTTGATTAGGATATTTCCAAATTTAGAAGAAGAAATTCTGGATGAAGATTATAGTTTTTCTATTACTTTACAAATGGGAAGTCTTAAACGGTATATTCAGAAAGCTATAGATGATGACAACTCAGATCTATTTGATGCTGTGGTAGCTTTTCTTAACGAAAATTTGCCTTTGGTTGATAAGAAGGTACAGAATACAATTTTTATTAGCTTTTTAGAGAAATTAGACTTCTCAGGTACACCCAAATTTAAACAGAAGCTAGTTGGAACCTTAAGAAGAGCTCATGGTTACTGGAAGTTACACGATCGGAAAAAAATACCTGGTTAAATTAAGATTGGACTATGGATATGAATTTAGAATATGATAGTTGTAATTGTAGTTTTCGAATAGCGAATTATCATTATGTTTGAGAGCTAACTTTGCACTTTAAAGCTTAAATCGGTGTATTTTTTGTTGTACTTTTATCCCAATGACCGATATTCAAAAGAGATTCGACCGCATACTTGCTATTTATATGCATCTACAGGCTAAACCTGTGGTCACTGCTGCTGCTTTGGCAGAACGCTATGAAGTAAGTCCGCGTACGATTTATCGTGATATCAGATCCCTGATGCAAGCAGGGATTCCGATTTACGGTGAAGCGGGAAGCGGTTATTCTTTGGTGGAGGGATATAAAATGCCACCTCTGCAATTTACCCGAGAGGAGGCATTGAGTTTTGTGGCAGCGGAGAAACTGGTGGAAAAGTATACAGATCGGAATCTTGCGCATCATTTTACAACAGCATTGCTAAAAATGAAAGCCATATTACGGGGTAACGAAAAAGAACAGGTAGCCTTAGTTGGGGATAACTTTCTGGTGCGCGGTGGGCGTCATCAATTCAATGAGAAGCTAACCCATGGCACCAATATACTGATCGAAAGCATCGCTGCTAAAAAATGTGTGGAAATCTATTATTCCAAACCTTCGGATAAAACTCCAGAAAGGCGTGAAATCGAAGCTGTGGGTATTTTTGTGGAGAGCAAGTTTTGGTATGTCCTCGCTTTTTGTAGATTACGACAAGATTACAGGCAATTCCGTTTGGACAGAATAAACAATATTAGAATACTTGCCGAAGATTTTGGAAAAGAGCATCCCGAGTTATCTTTCTTTCTGAATAAACGTCATGACGTTCCCACGACAAAAGTCGTTGTGCAAGTAGATAAGGATATGGCCCGCTATATGGAATGGGATCGTCACTATTTTGGTTTCCAAAAGGAAACTGTCACCGATAATTATGTAGAGATGCATTTCGAATGCATTAATATGGAGAACGGCTTTGCGCGCTGGTATCTGATGTTTGCTGATAAAGGAACAATTATTGAACCCGAATCGTTAAAAGAGGTCGTAAAGCGTCTGCTTTCATCGGCTTTGGAACAAATCTAAAAGATACTATCCATAACCTAATTTACAGTTGTTTTTTGAGCAACTGCGGATGCAGAGATTCGATATGCCTTCGGTATCTGTTCGAGCCTGCTTCGTGTCAGAGTAAGCTTGTATCCGCGGTGAGTCTGACATGAGTCCGTGGTGACTCCGAGTTTAACTCGGAGTCACCACGGTTGTACTTCTTTCTCACCCCGCATTTATGTGCGATAGGGCACGAATCAGACCAGAAAGAGGGGCGAATAGAAATCGAAGGATGCTCAAATAGTGGGAATAACACGGACTCAAGATCGGCGCAATGGATAATCGGTGCGAGTATGAGTTTTTGAGGAGGTGACTAACTACCCTCTTTCCCAAAAAAATGGAGGTTCTATACCAAGTAATCTTAGATAAACAAATCCTTGGCCACGGTGGTGGATTTCATTATCGATAAAATAAAGGATGCTGTGAATGACTGGCGATTTGTACTGGCCGAATAGGTTGAATTCTTCGGCAAAGCGTTCTTCTGGAATTTGATTGAACAATTCACTGATCTGAGGAGTAGCTTCATCCCAGGCCTGAAGCAATTGTGCTTTGGTCGAATAACTGAGATTCTCATTGAGTTCGCCGCTCTTGTTGGTGACAATTTCTTGGAGACCTGGCGCAGCAATACCTAATAGCTCCTTAATCATATCTGCAAAAGTGCGCATGCCTTCTACTTTGTAATTGAACAATCCTTCTTCTGGAAATTTTTCAATAGTCTGTCTTGTCAGGTTTCTGTGGCCTAACCAATGCTGAAGTAGCTCGTTTTTGGAAATGATTTCTGTTTTCATGATTCTCGTATTTTAAAGTTTTTATAGTAAGCAATACATCGCCTTCTGCGTTGTACGATAGTTCAAAATTAGGGTGATCTGTGACAACTGTATGGCAGCAGAAATAAATGCAAGTAATTTTATTTTTCTGGAGGTGATTTAATCGGAGCGGAGAGCTGGATAGGTATTATTCGGAAATTTGACGCGGATAAAGAAAAGATCTAGAAAATAAAAAAAATAATTCACTAATTATTTGACAGTTATAAAAATGTTTGTAACTTTGCAGTCCCTTAATGGGAATAGTATGTCTTGAGCGAAGCCCTACTGCTTCGAAGGACTTTTAATTAATTAATTTACAACATGTCAGGTATTATTGGAAAAAAAGTAGGAATGACGAGCCTGTTTAACGCTGATGGGAAAAATATTCCTTGTACAGTGATTCAGGCCGGGCCGTGCGTGGTTACGCAGATACGTACGGAAGAAAAGGATGGCTACTCGGCAATTCAACTTGGTTTCGACGAAGCTAAGGAGAAAAACACGACAGCTCCTTTGAAAGGGCACTTTGCGAAAGCAAACACAACGCCTAAGCGTAAGTTGGTAGAGTTTAAAACTTTCCCAGATGCAAAACAACTTGGTGACGTAGTTGACGTTACTCTTTTTGAAGAAGGTGAGTACGTAGATGTAGTCGGTACTTCAAAAGGTAAAGGTTTCCAAGGTGTAATGAAACGTCATGGATTTGGTGGTGTAGGTGGTGCGACTCACGGTCAGCACAACAGATTACGTGCTCCAGGTTCATTAGGTGCTTCATCATGGCCTTCACGCGTATTCAAAGGTATGCGCATGGCTGGTCGTACAGGTGGTGACAGAGTTAAAGTTCAAAACTTACAGGTGTTGAAAGTTTACGCTGAGCAAAACCTTATCGTTGTTAGTGGTTCCATTCCAGGAGCTAAAGGTTCTTATGTAATCGTAGACAAATAGTAGAGATGGAAGTTAAAGTTTTAAATTTATCAGGTAAAGAAACAGGTGCCAAGGTGCAACTTCCTGAGTCGGTATTTGGGTTAGAGCCTAACGATCATGCGATCTATTTGGATGTGAAACAATACTTAGCGAACCAACGCCAAGGAACTCACAAATCTAAACAACGTAACGAAATCGCGGGTTCTACTCGTAAATTACACAAACAAAAAGGTACTGGTGGTGCTCGTGCGGGTTCTATCAAATCTCCATTGTTTAATGGTGGTGGTCGTGTATTCGGTCCTCAACCTCGTGACTACTCGTTCAAATTGAACAAAAAATTGAAACAAGTAGCACGTAAATCAGCATTGTCTTACAAAGCAAAAGATAATAACATTGTGGTATTGGATGAAGTAAAATTCGATGCTATCAAAACTAAAAACTATGTTGCTTTAATCAATGCGTTGAATGTAGCTGATGAGAAAACATTGTTGGTATTGCCAGCTTACGATGAAATTGTTTATAAATCAAGCAGAAACTTGAAAAAAGCAAAAGTTATTGTTGCATCTGATTTAAATACATATGATGTATTGAACGCAACAAAATTATTGTTGACTACAGATTCTGTTAAATCTTTGGAGGAAGCATTAGCTAAGTAATATGGAAATTATTAAAAAACCTATCTTGACTGAGAAAGCTTCTATGTTAACGGAGAAATTAAACCGTTACGCTTTCAAAGTAGATCACAGAGCAAACAAAATCCAGATTAAAGCAGCTGTTGAGGCTATGTTTGGTGTTACAGTTCTTGCTGTAAACACTGCAGTAGTAGCTGGTAAAGCAAAAAGCCGTTACACAAAAGCAGGTTTCGTATCTGGTAGAGCTCCTAAGTATAAAAAGGCTGTCATTACTATTAAAGACGGCGAAACTATTGACTTTTACAGTACTATATAATAAAAAATGGCAGTTAAAAGATTCAAACCGGTAACCCCTGGTACTCGTTTTAGAGTAGGCGCTGACTACTCTGATGTTACTACAAACGTTCCTGAAAAATCGTTAGTAGTAAAAATCAACAAGAAATCAGGCGGTCGTAATAACTCCGGTAAAATGACTATGCGTTATCTCGGTGGGGGACATAAAAAAGTATACCGATTAATTGATTTCAAACGCGATAAAAAAGATATCCCTGCAAAAGTAGCTACTATCGAGTACGATCCAAACCGTACTGCTCGTATTGCCTTGTTGCATTACGCTGATGGTGAAAAACGTTACATCCTTGCTCCAGCTGGTTTAGTAGTTGGTCAAACTGTAATCGCAGGTGATAAAGTTGCCCCAGAAGTTGGTAATACATTACCATTAGCAAACATTCCATTGGGTTCTATCATCCACAACATTGAATTAAATCCTGGTCAAGGTGGTTCAATTGCTCGTTCGGCTGGTACTTATGCTCAATTGTCTGCTCGTGATGGTAAATATGCCATCATCAAATTGCCTTCGAGCGAAACACGTATGATCTTATTGACTTGTGTTGCTACAATTGGTTCAGTATCGAACCATGAAAGATCTAACCAAGTGTTAGGTAAAGCAGGTCGCAAACGTTGGTTAGGTCGTCGTCCAAGAGTTCGTGGTGTTGCGATGAACCCAGTAGATCACCCTATGGGTGGTGGTGAAGGCCGTACTTCAGGAGGTCACCCACGCTCACGTACAGGTGTATTAGCTAAAGGCTTCAAAACACGTTACAAGAAGAAAACATCGAATCGTTACATCATTGAGAGAAGGAAAAAATAATGGCTCGTTCAATTAAAAAAGGTCCTTATATCGATCACAACTTAGAAAGAAAAGTTCTTTCTATGAATGAAACTAACAAAAAGTCAGTTATCAAAACATGGTCTCGTAGATCAATGATTTCACCTGATTTTGTTGGCCATACCTTCGCAGTGCACAACGGGAATAAATTTATCCCTGTTTATGTAACAGAGAATATGGTAGGTCACAAGCTTGGTGAATTCGCGCCTACGCGTACATTCAGAGGCCACGCAGAAAAGAAAAAATAATAGGTAATGGAAGCAACAAAAAAACTTAAAAAGTCTGTCTTAATTAGACAACGCAAAGAGCAAGAGAAAGCTCAAAAAGGAGGAGCTTCGGATGCCAAATTATTGAACTGCCCTACTTCGCCTCGTAAGATGCGTTTAGTGGTAGACTTAATTCGCGGTCAACGTGTTGAAAATGCATTATACATTTTGAAACACTCAAGTAAAGAAGCTGCTGCTCGTGTAGAAAAATTATTATTATCTGCAATCAAAAACTGGGAAGCCAAAAACGAAGGTAAATCAGTGGAAGAAAGCGAACTAATTGTAAAAGAAGTATCAGTAGGTGGCGGTCGTCAATTGAAAAGATTGCGTCCAGCTCCTCAAGGTCGCGGATACAGAGTTCGTAAACGTTCAAATCACGTTACGTTGGTAGTTGATAGCAAATTAAACGTTGAACAAAACTAATTTATTGAGAAATGGGACAAAAAGCAAATCCAATAGGTAGCAGATTAGGAATCATCAAAGGTTGGGATTCTAACTGGTTCGGAGGTAAAAACTATTCCGATAAATTAGTTGAAGACGAAAAAATCAGAAAATATCTTTCTGTTCGTATTGCAAAAGGTGGTGTAGCTAAAGTTGTTATCGAAAGAACTTTAAAACGTATCACTGTTACAATTCACACTGCTCGTCCAGGTATCGTTATCGGTAAAGGTGGTCAAGAAGTTGACAAGATCAAAGAAGAGTTGAAAAAACTGACTAAAAAGGATGTTCAAATCAACATTTTCGAGATCAAACGCCCTGAGTTAGATGCTAAGTTAGTAGCTGAAGGTGTCGCTAAACAATTAGAGGCACGTATTTCATTCCGTCGTGCAATGAAAACTTCAATCGCTTCTACCATGCGTATGGGTGCAGAAGGTATCAAAATCATGTGTTCTGGTCGTTTAGGTGGTGCTGAAATGGCGCGTACTGAACAATACAAAGAAGGAAGAACTCCTTTACACACATTGCGTGCTGATATCGACTACGCTTTAGCTGAAGCATTGACTACATACGGTAAAATCGGTATCAAAGTTTGGATCTGTAAAGGTGAGGTTTACGGTAAACGTGACTTATCTCCAAACATTGGTCAAGCATCTGGTGTAAAATCACGTGGCAACCACGAAGGTGGTGGCGAGCGTCGTGACAACCGTAACAACAAAGGTGGTCGCGGTGGAAACAACCGTGGTGGAAACCGTGGTGGAAACAACCGTGGTCCGAAAAAAGATTAATAGTTATTTAGATTACAACAAAAACCTGCTGAAAAAGCAGATTTAAAAAGTATACGAACATGTTACAGCCAAAAAGAACGAAGTTCAGAAAGATGCAGAAAGGCCGCATGAAAGGTAACGCTTCTCGTGGAGCGGAGTTAGCTTTCGGTTCTTTCGGTATCAAAACAATGGAGCAAGCATGGATCACTAGTCGTCAAATCGAGGCAGCTCGTATTGCGGTTACACGTTATATGAAACGTGAAGGTCAAGTTTGGATTCGTATTTTCCCTGACAAACCTGTTACGAAAAAACCTGCAGAGGTACGTATGGGTAAAGGTAAGGGTGCTCCAGAATACTGGGTAGCAGTAGTACGCCCAGGCCGTATGTTATTTGAAGCAGAAGGTGTGCCTTTGGAAATTGCCAAAGAAGCTTTACGCCTTGCAGCGCAAAAACTTCCGGTTCAAACTAAGTTTGTGATTCGTAGAGACTACGTTGAAGCATAAAAATCTTGGTAATGTCATCATTTAAGCGTTAGGGCCGTTACCCCTAACGCTATATATAAAGCGATGATAACCCAAATAACAACTGAAAAAACATGAAAAATTCAGAAATTTTAGAATTATCTAATGAGGACTTAAAAGCTCGTCTTGTAGAAGAGAAAACAGCCCTTACAAAATTGAAATTTGCACATGCTGTTTCAGCTATTGAGAACCCTAACGTGATCAAAGCAGCACGCAAAACTATCGCTCGTATCAGTACAGAGATCAGTGCACGCAAAGCTGCAGCTAAAAATGAAACAGCCTCTGAGGCGTAAAATTTAAAGTCGAAATGGAAAGAAATTTAAGAAAAACAAGAATCGGCTTAGTAGTTAGCAACAAGATGGACAAATCTATCGTGGTATCAGTGGAACGTAAAGTGAAACACCCGATCTATGGTAAGTTCGTTAAAAAAACTACTAAATTTAAAGCTCATGACGAAACTAATACCTGCGGTATCGGCGATACGGTATTAATCATGGAAACTCGTCCGCTGAGTAAAACAAAAAACTGGAGATTAGTAGAAATTATAGAAAGAGCTAAATAACATGGTACAACAAGAATCAAGACTTAATGTAGCTGACAATAGCGGTGCTAAACAAGTTTTAGTAATCCGTGTATTGGGCGGTACGCGCAAGCGTTATGCATCAATCGGAGATAAGATTGTTGTATCGGTGAAAAGCGCTATGCCTTCAGGAAACGTGAAAAAAGGTTCCGTTTCTAAAGCAGTAGTGGTTAGAACGAAAAAGGAAATCCGTCGTAAAGATGGTTCATATATCCGTTTCGATGACAACGCCGCTGTATTATTAAATAATAATGATGAACCACGTGGTACACGTATCTTTGGCCCTGTTGCCAGAGAGTTGCGTGAGAAACAGTTCATGAAAATTGTATCATTAGCACCGGAGGTTTTATAATTATGGCACAGAAAACAAAAACAACTACGCACAAAATCAAAATTAAAAAAGGTGATTTAGTGAAAGTTATCGCTGGTAACTCTAAAGGTGTTCAAGGAAAAGTATTAACTGTTTTAGTGGATAAAAATAGAGCTATCGTTGAGGGCGCTAACATCGTAAAAAAACACACTAAACCAAGTGCAGCTAATCCTAATGGTGGTATCATTGAGAAAGAAGCTGGTATTCACATCTCTAATTTAGCTGTTATCGATCCTAAAACAGGTGCAACTACACGTGTAGGTCGTAAGTTAAATGCAGATGGTAAATTAGTTCGTTACGCTAAAAAATCAGGGGAGGAAATTAAATAATGACTTACGTACCAAGATTAAAAGTGAAATATGCGGAAGAAATCCGTAAAGCACTTCAAGAAAAATTTCAGTATAAAAGTATTATGCAGGTTCCTAAACTTGAGAAAATCGTTGTTTCACAAGGCGTAGGAGCTGCAACAGCTGACAAAAAATTAATCGATAACGCTATCGCTGAGTTGACTTTAATCACAGGTCAACAAGCCGTTGCTACAAAATCGAAAAAAGATATTTCAAACTTTAAATTACGTAAAGGTATGCCTGTAGGGGCACGTGTTACTTTACGTGACAACAATATGTTTGAATTCTTGGATCGTTTGGTAGCAGTATCGCTTCCACGTATTCGTGACTTCCGCGGTATCAACGATAAAGGTTTCGACGGACGTGGTAACTATAACTTAGGTATCACTGAGCAAATCATTTTCCCTGAGATCAACATTGATAAAATCAACAAGATCCAAGGTATGGATATCACTTTCGTGACTTCTGCTCAAAATGATGTTGAGGCTTTAGAATTGTTGAAACAATTCGGTTTACCATTTAAAAATCAAAATACTAATAACAATGGCTAAAGAAGGATTAAAAGCACGCGAAGTAAAACGCGCTAAATTGGTAGCTAAATATGCGGCAAAACGTGCAGAATTAAAAGCTGCTGGCGATTACGTTGCATTAGATAAATTACCTAAAAATGCTTCTCCAGTACGTTTACACAATCGTTGTAAATTGACTGGCCGTCCTAAAGGATATATGCGTCAATTCGGTATCTCTCGTGTGACTTTCCGTGAGATGGCTTTAGATGGCAAAATCCCAGGGGTGAAAAAAGCTTCTTGGTAATTAAAAAAAAATACTTAATTTTGCCCGGGCAATTCAACTGAGGATTGCCGGGGTTTTTGCATTTTAAAATTGTTTAACAGATAGAAGGTCCCATACCAATGGTTGGGAGGGAAACCGCTGTCACAAATTTTCATATATAATGACTACAGATCCAATTGCGGATTACCTTACACGAGTAAGGAATGCCATCAAGGCCAACCACAGGGTTGTTGAAATTCCTGCATCGAACCTAAAAAAAGAGATCACTAAAGTTCTTTTTGATAAAGGTTACATTGCTAATTACAAATTCGATGAGAATGGCGTACAGGGTACGATCAAAATCGCATTGAAATATAATCCAATTAGCAAAATTCCGGCTATTCGTACGTTGACACGTGTGAGTAAACCTGGTTTAAGAAAGTATGCAAGCGTTGATACTATGCCTCGTGTTTTGAACGGTTTAGGTATTGCTATCTTGTCAACATCGAAAGGTGTAATGACAGATAAAGAAGCTAGACTTCAAAATGTTGGTGGTGAAGTTTTATGTTACGTTTATTAATCTAGGTAAAAGCACAAAGAAATGTCAAGAATTGGAAAAGCGCCTATCGCTATCCCTGCTGGGGTAACTGTTACTATTTCGGACAAAAACTTAGTTTCAGTAAAAGGTCCTAAAGGCGAATTAACACAACAAGTTGACCGTGACATCACGATTGCTCAAGAAGAGGGCAATATCGTTGTAACACGTCCAACTGATCAAAAGAAACACAAAGCATTACACGGTCTATACCGCTCCCTGTTGGCTAACATGGTTCACGGTGTGACTGAAGGTTACAAAACTACGCAAGAGTTAGTCGGTGTAGGTTACCGTGCTTCAAGTACTGGTAATGTATTAGAGTTAACTTTAGGTTTCTCTCACCAGATTGTTTTTGTATTGCCAAACGAGGTTAAAGTATCAACTACTGCTGACAAAGGTAAAAACCCTACAATCACTTTAGAGTGTGCTGACAAACAATTGATCGGTCAGGTAGCGGCTAAAATCCGTGGCTTCCGTAAACCAGAACCTTACAAAGGAAAAGGTGTTAAGTTTGCAGGTGAAGTATTGAGAAGAAAAGCAGGTAAATCAGCTAAAAAATAATAATCATGGCAGGACAAAAAGCATCTCGTAGAGAGAGAATCAAAAAAGGAATCAGAAAAAACCTTGCTGGAACGTCTGAACGTCCACGTTTATCGGTTTTTAGAAGTAACAAAGGTATCTATGCGCAAATCATTGATGACAATGCAGGTAAAACATTAGTTGCTGCATCTAGCTTGTCAAAAGAGTTTGTTGCATCTGGTAACAAGGTTGATCAATCTAAAGCTGTAGGTAAATTGGTGGCTGAAAAAGCAGTAGCAGCAGGTATTAATAAAGTAGTTTTTGACCGTAATGGGTACTTATACCATGGCCGTATCAAATCTTTGGCTGAAGGTGCTCGCGAAGGCGGTTTAGACTTTTAATCATAGAAAGAAATGGCATTAAGCAATATAAAAAGAGTAAAATCAAGCGAAATTGAATTAAAAGATCGCTTAGTAAGTATCCAACGTGTAGCTAAAGTTACTAAAGGTGGTCGTACTTTCAGCTTCTCTGCAATTGTTGTAGTAGGTGATGAAAACGGTATCGTAGGTTACGGTTTAGGTAAAGCTAAAGAGGTAACTGAAGCAATCACGAAAGGTATCGATGACGCAAAGAAAAATTTGGTAAAAGTTCCTATTATCAAAGGTACTGTTCCTCACGCGCAATATGGTAAATATTCTGGTGGTTCAGTTTTGATTAAACCAGCTGTAGGTGGTACGGGAGTTTTAGCAGGTGGTGCAATGCGTGCAGTATTGGAGTCTGCTGGTATCAAAGATGTATTGGCTAAATCATTAGGTTCTTCTAACCCACACAACGTGGTAAAAGCAACTGTAACTGCTTTAGCAGAAATGCGTGATGCGTATACAGTAGCACAACACCGCGGTGTCGATTTGAATAAAGTATTTAACGGTTAATTATCATGGCAAAAATCAAAATCACCCAGATAAAGAGCGTTATCGACAGAAGCGAGCGCCAAAAGAAAACTATTGAGGCATTGGGTTTGAAAAGAATCAACCACTCAGTAGAAGTTGAAGCTACTCCATCAATTATTGGAATGGTACGTAAAGTAAACCATTTAGTAGCTATCGAAACTATTTAATATTAGCATATGGAAGAGGTCTTTGGGCTTCTTCCATTACTTGTTATTAATAATCATTATTTTTTAATCGCTAGTACCTGTTTAGTGAGAGCGAAGGGCTAGCACAATTTAGTTTAAAAATGAACTTAAGTAATTTAAAACCTGCAAAAGGTGCAGTAAAAAGTAGCAAACGTATTGGCCGTGGTACTGGTTCTGGTCGTGGTGGTACTTCAACGCGTGGTCACAAAGGTGCTGGTTCTCGTTCAGGTCACTCTACGAAAATCGGTTTCGAAGGTGGTCAAATGCCTTTGCAACGTCGTGTGCCTAAATTTGGTTTCAAAAACATCAACCGTGTTGAGTACAATGGTGTAAACCTAGATACTTTACAAGCGTTGATCGAGAAACACAATTTAACAGCTGTAGATTTCGACGCATTGAAAGCTCATGGTTTAGTGTCTAAAAATGACAAAGTTAAAATCTTGGGTCGCGGTGAATTGAAAGCTAAAGTTGAAGTAACAGCGCACGCGTTTACTGCTTCTGCTCAAAAAGCTATTGAAGCTGCAGGCGGTTCTATCGTTAAAATTTAATAAATGAAGAAACTAATCACAACCTTAACCAATATTTGGAAAATCGATGATTTACGTACGCGTATTCTAAATACCTTACTTTTTCTTTTGATTTACCGTATTGGATGTCACGTGGTATTACCAGGTGTAAATCCTCATGCTTTGGCCTCTGGTCAAAAAGAGGGTTTATTGGGCTTACTGGATATGTTTGCGGGGGGATCTTTCTCTCGTTCGGCTATCTTTGCTTTAGGGGTAATGCCATATATCTCGGCATCCATTGTTGTTCAATTGCTGGGCATCGCGGTTCCTTACTTCCAAAAGATGCAGAAGGAAGGGGAAAGTGGTCGTCAAAAAATGAATCAAATTACTCGCTATTTAACTTTAGGGATTACTTTGCTTCAGGCTTTTGCTTATGTACGTACTCAAATCGAGCCAAGTGCTAAGACAATAGCTGACCCATTATTCACTATTCTAACTGCTATAGTTTTGACAGGCGGTACTTTATTTGTGATGTGGTTAGGGGAAAAAATTACTGATAAAGGTATCGGTAATGGTATTTCTTTGATCATCATGACTGGTATTATCGCTCAATTGCCAAGTGGTATCACTGCGGAATGGGTTTCTAGAATGGCGAAAGGTGGTGGTGGTCCAATTCCATTGTTGCTTGAATTTGTAGCTTTGTTCTTTGTTGTGATCTTTACGATCTTGATCGTACAAGGTGTTCGTAAGATCCCTGTACAATACGCGAAGAAAAGCGTTGGAAACAAGCAAGTCGGTGGAGTACGTCAGTATATACCGTTAAAGGTAAATGCTGCAGGTGTAATGCCTATCATTTTTGCGCAGGCAATCATGTTTGTGCCAATGAGTTTAGGACAGTTCTTCCCAAATCTTCAGTCGGAATTTTTGACTTCGTTGAGTAACTATACGTCTGTAGCATATAACGTGACATTTGCGGTGTTAATTATCGCATTTACGTTTTTCTATACAGCGATTATGGTGAACCCACAACAGATGTCGGACGACATGAAGAAGAACGGAGGTTTTGTACCGGGTATTAAACCGGGATTGGAAACTAGTAATTTTATAGACCGCGTAATATCAAATATTACATTTCCAGGTGCAATTTTCTTAGCGATCATTGCTATTCTACCTGCTATTGCAAGTTTGTTTGGTATTAATAATCAATTTGCGCACTTCTACGGTGGTACGTCATTATTGATTTTAGTAGGTGCGGTGTTGGATACTTTGCAACAGATCGAATCTCATTTATTGATGCGTCATTACGATGGATTAATGAAAACAGGTCGTATTAAAGGTCGTTCGGCCGCGTCTGTTGAGGGAATGGATCATTCGGCAATTTAATTTCTTTAGATGTCTAAAGTATTTTATAAGTCAGCAGAAGATATAGAGCAATTGCGGAAGTCAGCAGATGTGCTTTCGCAATTGCTTGGTGAAATCGCAAAAGTGATTAAACCTGGGGTAAAGACTATATCTCTTGATAAATTAGCTTATGAGTATATTCATGATAACGGCGGGACGCCTGCGTTCTTAAATTATCAGGGATTTCCATATTCTTTGTGTATATCTGTCAACGATCAAATTGTACACGGCTTTCCAAGTGATTATGAAATTAAAGATGGAGATCTTGTTTCGGTCGATGGTGGTGTCAATCTGAACGGCTTTATCAGTGATTCCGCATACACCTTTGGTGTAGGTGAAATATCTGAGGAAGCACAGTTGTTATTGGATGTAACAAAGGAATCATTGTACAAAGGTGTTGAACAGGCGGTGGCTGGTAAACGTGTTGGGGATATTTCTTCAGCTGTTCAGGAGTATGTGAGCAAATTCGGATTCGGAATTGTTCGCGAGCTGGTTGGACACGGAGTTGGTTATCACTTACATGAAAAACCTGAGGTTCCTAATTATGGAAAACGAGGTGCTGGTCCTAAATTGGAAGAAGGTTTGGTTATTTGTATCGAACCGATGATCAATGCGGGGCGTGCGGGTGTTCGTTTTTGGGATGATGGTTGGACAGTAAGTACAGTGGATGGGAAATTATCG
The DNA here is from genome assembly GCF_002472745.1 of Sphingobacterium sp. UBA7253. Taxonomy (NCBI): domain Bacteria; kingdom Pseudomonadati; phylum Bacteroidota; class Sphingobacteriia; order Sphingobacteriales; family Sphingobacteriaceae; genus Sphingobacterium; species Sphingobacterium sp. UBA7253. Next base: position 91,032 of record NZ_DKSP01000028.1, read on the forward strand.
GCGCACTTCGAACAGATGGTTGCAATCCGAAAAGGAGAACCAGATGTGTTGCTGACATTCGAACATGTAGAGAAAGTTTTGAACAAAAAGTAGTTGGTTTTCAATTATTTTTATTTATCTTTGCACTCCTGTTCGCAGGCTTTTAAATTAAATTTAATCGAGAATATATGGCTAAACAAGCCTCAATAGAACAAGACGGTATAATTAGAGAGGCACTTTCTAATGCTATGTTTAGGGTAGAGTTGGAAAATGGACATGAAATCATTGCCCATATTTCTGGTAAAATGCGCATGCACTATATCAAAATTTTACCTGGTGATAAAGTTAAATTGGAAATGTCTCCGTATGATTTGACTAAAGGAAGGATTACTTATCGCTATAAATAGCTGTAAGCCCTTGTATTAGCGCAAGCTTTTGAAAAAATAAATATCATGAAAGTAAGAGCATCAATAAAAAAACGTAGCGCGGACTGTAAGATCATCCGTCGTAAAGGTAAAGTTTTTGTAATCAACAAAAAGAACCCAAAGTTTAAACAACGTCAGGGTTAATTCATTAAAAAAATAATAGCTTAATATTATATGGCAAGGATAGCAGGTATTGATTTACCTAAAAACAAAAGAGGTGTGATCGGCCTTACCTATATTTTTGGTATCGGTCGTACAAGAGCTGAATATATCTTGGAAAAAGCTGGTATCAGCGAAGATGTGAAGGTACAAGAGTGGAATGATGAGCAATTGGCAGCAATTCGTACCATCATTAACGACGAATTGAAAGTGGAAGGTGCATTGCGTTCTGAAATTCAATTAAACATCAAACGTTTAATGGATATCGGTTGTTACCGTGGATTGCGTCACCGTAAACACTTACCAGTTCGTGGTCAACGTACTAAAAACAACTCACGTACTCGTAAAGGTAAACGTAAGACAGTTGCAAACAAGAAAAAAGCTACTAAATAATAAATAAGAAATGGCTAAAACTAAAAAAGCTGCAAAAAAGCGTATCGTTGTTATCGAACCTGTAGGTCAGGCTCACATTAACGCAACGTTTAACAATATCATTGTAACTTTGACAAATAATCAAGGTCAAACTATTTCTTGGTCTAGTGCTGGTAAAATGGGTTTCCGTGGTTCTAAAAAGAACACTCCATACGCTGCTGGTCAAGCTGCACAAGACTGTGGAAAAGTTGCTCACGACTTGGGTTTACGTAAAGTTGAAGTGTTTGTTAAAGGACCTGGTGCTGGTCGTGAATCGGCAATCAGAACATTGCAAACAGTAGGAATCGATGTGACTACTATCAAAGATATCACTCCACTTCCTCACAACGGTTGTCGTCCTCCAAAACGCAGAAGAGTTTAATTAATTTAAAGATAAGATTCATCGGCTATAGGCTGATAGATACTTTAATTGTAAAAGAAAATGGCTAGATATACAGGACCTAAGTCCAAAATTGCCCGTAAATTTAGAGAGCCGATCTTCGGCCCAGATAAAGCGTTAGAAAAGAAAAATTACCCTCCTGGACAACATGGAGCTTCTAAACGCAGAGGTAAACAATCTGAATATGCTATTCAGTTGTTAGAAAAACAAAAAGCAAAATACACTTACGGTGTATTGGAGCGTCAGTTCTCAAACTTATTTGTTAAAGCTGCCTCTAAACAAGGTATTACAGGTGAGATCTTCTTGAAATTGTTAGAAGCTCGCTTGGATAACGTAGTTTACCGTTTAGGTATCGCTACTTCTCGTGCCGCTGCTCGTCAGTTGGTATCCCATAAACACGTTACTGTTAACGGCGAAGTTGTTAACATTCCATCATATAGCTTGCGTCCAGGTGACGTTGTAGCAGTTCGTGAACGTTCTCAAACACTTGAAGCCATCACAAATTCAGTTGCAGGTCGTACTGTAAACAAATTTTCTTGGTTAGAGTGGAATGCGAAAGAATTGACAGGTACTTTCTTAAGCTATCCAGAAAGAGCTGACATTCCTGAAAACATCAAAGAGAACTTAATCGTTGAGTTATACTCTAAATAATAAATAAAATAGAAGAATGCATAGTCCAATTTTTGGGGTATGCATCTTCTATTGTATTACAATTATTATTACAAATAAAACATTAAAAGAAAATAAATGGCAATTTTAGCATTTCAAAGACCGGATAAAGTTATCATGCAAAAATCTACGGATTTTGATGGTACGTTTGAATTTCGTCCATTGGAGCCTGGTTTTGGTGTAACCATTGGTAATGCTTTGCGCCGTATTCTATTGTCCTCTTTAGAAGGATATGCAATTACGTCGATAAGGTTTTCTGGCGTTTCGCACGAATTTTCAACGATCAAAGGTGTTGTTGAAGACGTAACTGAAATTATCTTGAACTTGAAACAAATTCGTTTCAAAAAAACAGGTGAGATTGGTGACAACGAAAAGGTATTTGTAGTAATCAATGGTCAAGAGCAATTCTTAGCTGGTGATATCACAAAATTCTCTAATAACTTTACGGTCTTAAACCCAGACATGGTAATCTGTAACATGGATAATTCAGTGACAATTGAATTGGAATTGAGTATTGCCAAAGGTCGTGGATACGTAAATGCTGATGAGAATAAAGTTGTTGATGCTCCAGTAGGTGTTATCGCAATCGATTCGATCTTTACTCCGATCAAGAATGTTAAATATACCATTGAGAATTACCGTGTAGAGCAAAAGACTGACTACGAGAAATTGTTGTTGGATATCTCTACTGATGGCTCAATTCACCCCGAAGAAGCTTTGAAAGAAGCTGCTAAGATCTTAATTCAACACTTTATTTTATTCTCTGATGAGAATATGCTTCTTGAGTCTCAAACGAAAGAAGAAACTAAAGTTGTTGATGAAGAAATCTTACATATGCGTAAGATCTTGAAAACAGAATTAGTAGATCTTGATCTTTCAGTTCGCGCATTGAACTGTTTGAAAGCTGCGGATATTCGCACATTGGCTGAGTTGGTAACTTATGACGTAGCTGATATGTTGAAATTCAGAAACTTCGGTAAAAAATCGTTAAGCGAAATCCAAGAGTTGGTTAAATCGAAAGGTTTATCATTCGGAATGAACTTGGCAAAATACAAATTAGACGAAGAATAATAATTTATTAAGCGACCACTAGTCGTAATTCCTTTTGGCTGTCTGGATATGTGATGTTCACATAAATGACATATACAAAAACGGTACGATTAGTATAATAAAATCAAAATGAGACACGGAAAAAAAGTAAATCACTTAGGCCGTACGGATAGCCATAGAAAAGCAATGTTGGCTAACATGGCAACATCATTAATCCTACACAAACGTATTACAACTACTTTGGCTAAAGCTAAAGCTTTACGTACGTATGTTGAGCCTTTGATTACTAAATCTAAAAACGACACAACACACTCTCGTCGTACAGTATTCGCTTATTTGAAAGATAAAGACGCTGTTTCTATCTTATTCCGCGAAATTTCTGAAAAAGTAGCTAACCGTCCAGGTGGTTACACTCGTATCATTAAAATGGAAAACCGTTTAGGTGATAACGCGGAAATGGCTTTCATCGAACTAGTTGATTACAACGAAATCTACGGTAAAAAAGCTGCTGCTGCTGAGAAAAAAGCTACTCGTCGTCGTGGTGGTGCTAAAAAAGCTACTACTGCTGAAACTGAAGCTCCTGCAGAAGTTAAAGCTGAAGTAGAAGGTGAAGAAAAAGTAGACGGAGAATAGTCTTCTTCTGATCTAGCATAAAAAAGTCCTCTTTTTAAGGGGGCTTTTTTTATTTTATGACCATTCCTACCGTTATAACTAATATATTTGTATTGCTAAAATCTGATAGCTTTTTCTATTACTAGCTATTTCGTTTATCAATCTATAATTCATTAAGATGAAACCATTTGATGTTTATCCCATTAATCCCATTAACATAGTAAAGGCTAATGGATCAACGGTGTGGGATGCCGAAGGAAATGCTTACTTGGACTTGTATGGTGGCCATGCTGTGATATCGATCGGACACACGCACCCACATTATGTACAACGCATCACAGAACAATTGAACCGTATTGGGTTCTATTCCAACTCTGTCGAGATTCCAATTCAGCGTGAACTTGCCCGATTGTTAGGGGAAGTTTCGGGAAAGGTTGATTATGATTTATTTCTTTGCAATTCTGGCGCGGAAGCAAATGAAAACGCATTGAAGCTGGCATCTTTTTACAATAAGCGAAAAAAAGTCATAGCGTTTTCAAAAGCGTTTCATGGAAGAACCTCATTGGCCGTAGCGGCAACAGATAACCCGAGTATCGTGGCTCCCGTCAACGAGACCGATAATATTGTATTTCTTCCTTTCAATGATGAAGCGGCTTTGACTGAGGCTTTCGCATCATATGGTAATGAAATTTCATCTGTTATCGTAGAAAGTATCCAGGGCGTAGGTGGAATCAGAGAAGCGTCAGTATCGTTTCTTCAGTTGATTCGCTCTCTTTGTGATCAATATAATGCTGTGTTTATTGCGGACGAAGTGCAATGTGGGTATGGAAGAACAGGCTTATTCTATGCGCAGGACTATTCAGGCGTTGAAGCCGATATTTACACGATGGCAAAAGGTATGGGCAATGGTTTTCCAATTGGTGCAATCAGTATATCGCCCAAATTTAAAGCGACTTACGGGAGTTTGGGGACGACATTTGGTGGCAATCATCTCGCATGTGCTGCCGCACTGGCTGTATTGGAGATTATCCAACAAGATAAACTGATGGAGAATGCGGCTCAAGTCGGACAATATCTTATTGATGAGCTTAAGCAAATCGAGGAAATTGTCGAAGTGAGAGGCCGAGGATTAATGATCGGTATAGAACTACCTGAATCTTTGGCCCATGTGAAGAAAGATCTCTTGGTAAAGAACCGTATCTTTACAGGGGAGGCTAAGCCTTTTGTGATTCGCTTGTTGCCTGCTTTGAATATTACGAAAGATCATGCTGATCAGTTTTTATCGGCATTGAAAGCACATATCAAAGCAGTAACGGTTGCATAGAACCTTAAAGCTGTCGATCAAATTATCCAATAGCCACACATTGGCTCATGTAAATTTGATTGCGCTGTAGTAGTTAGAATATATACTGAGTGTGACGGGCCTATTGATTGCTCGTTGAAAATGCACTCGAATAAATAAATATAGATGAAAAAGTTTTTCTCTGTTAAGGATGTGTCTAGTGTAGCGGACGTTGTTCAAGAAGCGTTAGCTTTGAAAGCGGCACCATATGACAATCAGGACCTTGGTCAACATAAAACGTTGGGACTTGTATTTTTGAATCCGAGTTTGCGTACGCGTCTGAGCACACAAAAAGCGGCAATGAATTTGGGCATGAATGTGATGGTCATGAATATGGATAAAGATGGTTGGGCGCTTGAAACACAGGATGGTGTTGTGATGAACGGGACAACTGTTGAACATATTCGCGAGGCCGCTGCTGTTATGGGTGAGTATTGTGATATTTTGGGACTTCGTTCCTTTCCAAAATTGAAAGATCGTGAAGAGGATTATAGTGAAGACCTGTTCAACAAATTCATTAAGTACTGTGGTGTTCCTGTTGTTTCCTTAGAGAGTGCAACACGCCATCCACTGCAGAGTTTGACAGATATGATTACCATCACTGAGTACAAGAAGACTGAAAAGCCGAAAGTGGTATTGGCTTGGGCTCCGCATGTTAAGGCATTACCTCAAGCGGTACCTAATTCTTTCGCAGAATGGATGTGCAAAGCACAAGAAGAGGGATTGGTTGATTTTACGATAGCTCAACCTATGGGCTATGAGTTAAGTGAAGAATTTACCGCTGGAGCAACCATATCTAATAATCTTGAAGAAAGTTTAAAGAATGCTGATTTTGTCTATGTGAAAAACTGGTCTTCTTATCAAGAATATGGCGAGGTATATGGTGTTGATGAAGATTGGATGATGGATAACAAGAAGCTCAATTTGACGAATGATGCCAAAGTAATGCATTGTTTGCCAGTAAGAAGAGATCTTGAATTGTCTTCTGAGATTTTAGATGGACCAAATTCACTCGTGATTAAAGAGGCTAGCAACCGTGTATGGGCTGCTCAGGTTGTTTTGAAACGTATGTTAGAGGATTTGGCATAGTCCAATCCTATAGATTATTGAAAAACTATTTTTATTGGGAAAAGTTGCGTAATGGCTAATAGTGTATTAAATATAATTAAAATTGGCGGGAATATTATTGATGATGAACGCCAATTGGATTCTTTTTTGGAAAAGTTCTCTGCATTGTCAGGGAAAAAGATTCTTGTACATGGCGGTGGTAAAATAGCGACTCGCCTGGCTAGTGAACTTGGAATTGAAGCCCAAATGATAGAAGGGCGTCGTGTGACAAATGAGGAAATGTTACGCATTGTAACAATGGTATACGCTGGATTGACAAACAAGACAATCGTTGCTAAGTTGCAAAATTTGAAATGCGATGCCGTCGGATTAACCGGAGCTGATGGGGATGTCATAAAAGCTATAAAGCGTCCTGTAAAAGATATCGATTATGGCTTTGTAGGTGATTTGTTGCATGACTCTGTAAATACCCTGGCCATCAAGAAGTTTTTGGAAGCAGGGTTTGTTCCTGTGTTTTCAGCTATTACACACAATGGCCTTGGACAATTGCTCAATACCAACGCGGATACTATAGCTTCTTCATTGGCGGTGTCTTTGGCTTCATTATATGAAACTTCTCTGGTTTATTGTTTTGAGAAGAACGGCGTTTTGCGCGATGTAACAGATGAGAATTCAGTAATCCCAACGATTAAGTCAGAAGAGTTTGAACATCTTAAGGAATCCGGCGTGGTGAATGACGGGATGATTCCTAAGTTGCAAAATGCATTCAATGCTATAAATAAAGGTGTTCAAGAGGTCTATATTGGAAATGCTAATAATTTGCATTTGTTTCAACAAGGACAATTTGGCACTTGCTTGACATTAAAATAAAAATCTAACCTAAACCCAACGATCGCTATGAAAAAGGTCACCATTATCGGAAGCGGTAATATCGGTCTTTCTTTGGCAAAAGGACTTGTAAAAAGTGAATTTGCCAATGCTGCCGATATTACATTGACGAGGAGAAATTTGAATGCACTGGCCGAAGAAGCGAGCCAGGGCTTCTCAGTAAGTAATGATAATAGGCTCGCTGTAAAGGGGGCTGATATTGTTGTTTTCGCAATACTACCTCAACAACTAAAAAAGGTATTGGTGGAAGTCGCTCCAGTCATTGACAAGACAAATCAGATTTTTGTCTCTATTGTGTCAGGAGTCTCTTGTGCTGATTTGAAAGCAGAGTTGGGTGCAGATGCCACAGTTATACGGGCAATGCCCAACACAGCAATAGCAATAGCTCAATCAATGACTTGTATCGCCAGCGACAATGCTTCGGACGATAGTTTGAAGGAGGTTGAGAAGATGTTTGAAACTGTTGGTTCAGTGGTTGTCATTAATGAAGACCTGATGACATCGGCAACGGCATTGTGTGCCTGCGGTATTGCGTTCTTCCTGCGTGCTATTCGCGCGGCTTCACAAGGTGGAGTTGAAATCGGATTTCATGCGCATGACGCATTAAAAATGGCAGTTCAAACTGCAAAAGGCGCTGCTGATTTGCTATTGCATACCAATGCTCATCCAGAAGGAGAGATTGATAAGGTGACGTCACCAAAGGGATGTACAATAGCGGGATTGAACGAAATGGAACATAACGGTTTTAGTTCTGCTTTTATAAAGGGAATTAAACTGTCTGCGGATAAAGCAGGAGGACTATACCATGAAGGATAAACAGCGTCTATTTGAAGATGCGCTGGCCCTTTTAAAACAATTAATTGGACTGTCGTCTTTAAGTAAAGAGGAAGAGTTCACGGCAGATTTAATTGATCGCTTCTTTCAGGAGCGTGATATAAAAACACATCGGAAAGGCAATAATGTCTGGGTGTATAACGCCCATTATGATATCACTAAACCTACGATATTGCTTAATTCGCATCACGATACAGTTAAACCAAATACGGGTTATACGAGAGATCCTTTGGCAGCAACTGTAGAGGAAGGTAAATTGTTCGGATTGGGAAGCAATGATGCTGGGGGCTGTTTGGTATCATTGATAGCTACATTTTTGTATTTTTACCAGCAGACGGAGTTGAAGTATAACTTCTGTCTGGTCGCCAGTGCTGAAGAAGAGATCTCAGGTAAGAACGGTGTAGAATCTGTTTTGGATGATATCGGTCCAATTGATTTTGCAATTGTGGGTGAACCTACCTTATTGGATTTGGCAATTGCAGAAAAGGGGCTGATGGTGTTGGATTGTACCGCTTTAGGAACTGCTGGACATGCCGCACGTAATGAGGGCGATAATGCTATCTATAAAGCGATCAAGGATATTGAATGGTTTCAAAATTATACATTTGAAAGGACTTCTTCAACTTTAGGCCCAATTAAGATGTCGGTAACCGTGATTCAGGCGGGATCACAGCACAATGTGGTACCGGCTACTTGTAACTTTGTTGTCGATGTCAGAACCACAGATGCTTATTCGAATGAAGAGACGTTGGATATTATCAAGTCTCATGTAAAATCAGAGGTCACAGCGAGATCGACGCGCCTGAAGTCTTCTTCTATTCCTGAAACGCATCCAATCGTCAAAGCAGGCATTCTACTGGGACGTAAAGTATATGGTTCACCGACGATGAGCGATCAGGCTCTTATTCCTGTCCCTTCTCTGAAGCTGGGACCTGGCAATAGCGCGCGGTCGCATATGGCAGATGAGTTTATCTATATCGATGAAATTAGAGCAGGGATCGATCTCTATATCGCAATGTTAGAAAAGATAGTATAAAAAAAGCTTCCATAAAAATGGAAGCTTTTTTTATACTAGACTAAGCTGATTTGACGTTTGATACTCTCCTCAAGAGAGATGATCGTCTCGGTACGTTGAATCCCTGGTACGGATTGAATATCTTCATTCAATACTTTTCTCAGGTGAACTGTATCTCTACAGATAATTTTTGCAAAAATACTGTATTGGCCAGTACAATAGTGTAATTCGACCACTTCTTTGATTTCTTTCAATTTATCTACCGCATCTGCATATTGTGAACCTTTTTCAAGATAGATACCCAAAAAGGCCGTGATATCAAATCCGACTTTTTGAGGATTGATAATTAGATTTGACCCTCTAATGATACCTAGTTCTTCCATCTTCTTCATTCTAACGTGAATTGTACCACCTGATACAATTAGCTTTTTTGCTATTTCTGTATAAGGAATAGAGGCATCGTTCATTAGAATAGACAAGATTTGGATATCCAAATTGTCTAGATCATAGTTTGCATATTGATTTTCCATTAACAATGGTTTTTGTGTTCATTAATTGGTCGTTGCATCAAGATCTGACCAATAGCTAAAATAATTAAATTTATTTCAAAATTACTAAGAATTTTCGGTTTATAGATGTAAATTTAATAAAAAATACTTATTCATATTGATAATGTTATATGTTTTTGATTGAAAGTGATTATAATTGTTTCATGATGATCTTATTATAGGTTAAGTGATTGTTTTCATGTTTAATATCAAGATTATGATAAATTAATTTAGTATTGCCTTTTTTAGAAGTAGGAAAAACAGTTGGCATATTGAAAATCTAATCAGTTCGAATTTAGCATATGATGGGGCAAAATGTAGCAGACTGTGTGATGTTTGAGTAAACGAAAAATAAAATACGGAATAGAGATGGAAGAAGTTCAAGATGTAAAGATTTCGAAAAAGAAACCAATTTTTGAAGTAGGGGAAGGACTTCATAAATACCTTAAGCTGTATCAGCGAGACGAAAAGTTGCCGATAGGATATAAAGATCTACTGAATTTTACGGAGACAGTACCTGTCATGGATAAATTTGGCAACGATACTTTTTGGGAGACTCCACTGTATCCGCAATATCTTATCGATCAATTGTATGACGGATTGAAGGTGATTTATGCTAAACTGAAAGCATCAGGTAATACGCGAATCGTCCAGCATAAGTATATTGATCGTGTAGAGTACTGTGGCTTTGGCAATACTAAACCATTTCGTATTCGTATCGTAAACCGTTTAAATGATGTGTACGATTATTTTTACATAAAGCAAGCCGATGCGTCGCGAATATATGGATTGGAGTTAGAAGAAATATTGTCGCCAAATCAGGTGAATTATATGGTAGACCATGATACTTTGGTTGAAGAACATATTGTTGGAATCCCCGGGGACACTTTTTCGAAAACACGTATGTTCTCGCCTGATTATAATCTGACCCGGATTTCCAAAGAATTTGTCAAGTTTAATGAACGATGTATTATTACCTTGTTGGGGGATATGAGGGCCTACAATTTTGTGATGCAGATTACACCAGATTTTGATGATTTCCAGTTTCGAATTCGGGCAATAGATTTTGACCAGCAGTTTTATGAAGGAAATCCGAAAGTATATATGCCTCAATTTTTTAAGGAGAATCTTCCCTACGTCAAATTAGCAATGGAGCATCTAAATGAAAAAACTGTGCTGCAATACCAACAGGAGGAGCGTTCTTCCATTGTGCATAGAGTCCGGAGTGAAAGACATCGGATCGCTGATCTAAGGGATGCTTCGCAAACGCAGGTCCTTTCTACGCAGGAGAATATCAAACAGTTACGTGAGGGCTACGCTGAATTTTATCAAAATAACTCTTACCTCAAGTGTAAGACGATGACGGATATTGTTGAGTTGAATGTGAAGAATGTGATTCGTCAGGTACAAATGTAATTACTTGATCCGATCTTTGTTGTCTTTGATAAAGGCGGACCATCCAGTGTACGACTTGCTGCTGCCTGATACTGCATTTTTCTGAAAGGAGTGGCAGACAGCGATTGCCAATCCGTCGGTGGCATCTAAAAATTGTGGTGTTTCCTCAAATTTTAATAGATTTTTTAGCATAGCGGAAACCTGCTCCTTTGTAGCATTTCCATTTCCTGTAACGGATTGTTTTATCTTTCTTGGAGAATATTCAAAGATTGGGATATCTTGCGCCAGCGCCGCCGCCATGGCAACACCTTGCGCTCGCCCTAATTTGAGCATGACCTGTATGTTTTTTCCATAAAATGGTGATTCAAGAGCTACGCAGTCGGGATTGTATTCCTGCATTAGAGCAGAAGTTTTTTTGAATATACGTTGTAGTTTTAGGGCATGGTCATCTAAATGTCCCATTTTGATGACCCCCATTGAGACCAAGGATATGTTATTGCCGACTTCTTTGATGATACCATACCCAAGTATTACTGTTCCGGGGTCTATACCTAAAATTATTCTTTCTTTCGCCTTTTCCTTCTGCATATACAATAATACAAATTTTGCGTTTTATTCACGGATTGCGTTCGACAAAACTTAATCATTTGGCTAAAATTTAGTAACATTGCTCTCTAATTATCAAAAGTTGACTGGAAGACAAAAAAAATACATCAGTCTTTTATTGAAGATACTGGTTTTCGCCCTAGCGACCTGGTATATCGTTGTGAAGCTATCCGATAGAAGCAATATTGAGAAGTTCAAAACCCTAATTGCCGGTTTGGAGCAGCATTCGGTTGTTGGGACCCTTATTTTAATTGTGGTTTTAATGCTTGTCAATTGGTTGCTTGAAGTTGTGAAATGGCGGTATCTTGCATCTAAACTGGAGCATATTTCATTTTGGAAGGCTTTCCAATCCGTTTTCTGCGGGCTTACCTGGGCTATTTTTACACCTAATAGGATTGGCGAATATGGCGGACGGGTACTTTTTCTACAGCCCCAACATCGAGCAAAAGGAGCCGTAGCGATGGGCGTTGGATTATTTGCGCAATTGGTGCTCACAAGCGTTGCGGGGTCACTAAGTATCGCTTGGTTTATCTGTAAATTTCTTTCTACTCCTTTAACAGTACAATTTGGGGTATGGCTACTTGCTATTATCTATGCTGGAGGATTTGTCATCTTATATTTCAATGTAAAATGGATCGATTTATTGGTCGGGAAAATTAAGTTTTTGACGCGAATTAAGCCCTTCTTTGAAGTATTGGAGCACTATTCAATGCGTGAGCTCAGTATTGTTCTTTTAAATTCTTTGGCGCGATTTGTTATTTTTACTTCGCAGTATATCATCTTGATGAAGCTAACTTTGCCTGAGCTACCACTTTTATCCATGATTCTGATGATTTTTATTCTGTTTTTTGTTCAGGCAGCTCTGCCTACATTGGATATTTTTGATTTCAGTGTGAGAAGTTTTGTTGCTAGCAATCTATATAGCTATATTACCACACAAGAGATTGCTGTAATGGCTATTGTTTCCTGTATTTGGTTCGTTAATTTGATTCTTCCAGCTATATTTGGTTCTATTTTTGTTTTTAAGATTAATTTTTTCGGTGATACAAATTCTTAACTATTTATTGATCATTTTTGCCTGCGTATATGCAATTCTAGTTTTATGGATGCGCAGAGGCTGGTCCTTGATTTCAGAACCTAACCGTTCTATTAGGCCAACAATGACCGTATCTGTGATTATTGCTGCGCGGAATGAGGAGTTAAATATTAGACGCACCATTGAATCCATACTCGGGCAGAATTATCCTAATGAGCTCCTGGAGCTCATTATTATCGATGACCATTCAGACGACAATACGTCTTTGATTGTGAAAGAATATGAAGAGAAAGGTGTTAAGCTTATTCAATTGAATGAAAACGGGCGTTTGAATTCGTATAAGAAACTAGCAATTTCAAGGGCGATAGAATGCTGTCAAGGTGAAATTATTATTACCACTGATGCAGATTGCCGCATGGGGTCGAACTGGTTAGCAACGGTTATCAGCACATTTGAGAAAGAAGGTGCTTATCTACAATCTTCTCCAGTGGTGTATTCAGAAGAAAAGAGTTTTTTTGAACGACTGCAGACCCTGGAATTTTTGTATTTGATAGGTCTGGGCGCTGCAGGTATTGGTAACAAAAAACCAACGACCTGTAATGGTGCTAATTTGGCCTATCGAAAGGATATTTTTAAACAAATGGGCGGATTTAAAGGGATCGACGAGCTTGCATCCGGTGATGATGAACTTTTTTTACATAAGGTAGCAGAACAATATCCCGAGCGAATAACGTTTTGTAAATCAAAAGATGCTGTTGTTTATACGGATGCCAAACCGGATTTGAAGTCATTCATTAGTCAGCGCAGACGCTGGGCTTCAAAAAGTACCAAATATAAAAATAAAGGTGTCATCGCATTAGGGATTTCCATTTGGTTCTTTAATTTATTGATTTTGGTAGCTTCGGTTCTTGCTCTTTTCGGTGTAAAATTCGTTGCTTGGGTTGTACTTTTTGCATTGCTATTAAAGATGGTCGTCGAATTTATTTTTATTGAACCTTTGACAAGGTTCGCAAGCAGAAAGGAACTCTTATGGTATCTTCCTTTATTGAGCTTGGCTCATATCCTGTATCTGGCTTATATAGGCATATTGGGCAATGTAGGGAAGTACGACTGGAAAGGAAGGCAGGTCAAGTAGCTTATTCCTATTTTTCGACCTTTAATTTTATTGCTTCCTCAGCTAATTTAACGATCTCCTCAATATTCTTACCCTCCGTATCCAAAGGTTCTAGCACTTCCCAGGTCATATGAAGAAATGGGGTTAATGGATACATGCCATATTGTACCATTTCATATGATCCTCTAATGGCAATAGGAACAACGAGTGCATTCGGATTTTTCTTTAGTAAAGTGGCAATTCCACCAACATGAAAGGCCTTCATTTTTCCGGTTTTCGATCTTGTTCCCTCTGGAAAAATAAACGCGGACCAGTTTTTGGTTTTCATATTATTGGCAAGTTTCAATATTTCAGCAATAGATTGTTTGGGGTCATTGCGATCTATATTTGCGGCACCACCATGTTTTAAGTTGAAGGAGATGCTAGGTATGCCACTGGCAAGTTCTATTTTAGAAATAAATTTCCCATGAAATCTACGCAAGAAATAGATCATTGGAGGAATATCAAAAGTACTTTGATGATTTGCTACAAAGACAATGGGTTGTCCTGTTGGAATATTTTTATTGTCGATAAATGTCACCCGATTAAATAGCGTGTAATAGCAGGCAACGAGGCAGGCATTTAATATATCTACACTCTTTTTATGTGCATTGTATCCACCCAGCTTTAAACATAACCACTGTATGGGGTGGAAAATAATTAGGGATAAACCAAAACAAAACCAAAATATAATAGATAGGAAATAGCCTAAAAACTTCTTCATAAACGTTATTTAATGATACAAATATATCATTAAGCAATGATTTTTGAAAAATATTGATTTTATAATCTTTTGTTTTAACATTATTAATATTATCTTTAATAATGTTAATGATGTTATTATTTAATGAAAAAAATACCGGTTGATTGCCCTTGTTGTGAAGCGAAGTTAAAAGTCGCTAAATTGGTGTGTGACTCCTGTGAAACCGAAGTTGTAGGTAAGTTTTCTTTACCTGTGTTGATGCAGCTTACTGTAGAGGAGCAAGAATTTGTTTTGAATTTTTTGATGCACTCAGGGAGTTTAAAAGAAATGGCAAATCAGATGGGCAAATCCTATCCGACGGTCCGTAATATTCTCGATGATCTGATTCGCAAATTGAAATCGCTTGATCATACAAACAATAATGGCAGAAATAGAAGTATTTAGCAGTCTGGGCAATCGAATGATTGATAAACAAAGAATTATATCAAGATGAAAAATAATACGCTTTATACCGAAAGCCAATCTTTTTTTAGCTGGTGGCTCTGTCTGATCCTTTTATCTGTCAGCGTGGCCAGTTTTTCTGTGCACTGGCATGAGCTCTTGCGGTTGAATTTTGCTCCATTATTTCAATTACCGGGGTTTTGGATCAATTTGGTATTATGGGGATTGTTTGGCGTTCTACGATTAAGAACTACTATTTGTGAAGATGGAATTGAAGTCTATTTTTTTCCATTTAATTTCTATCGTAAAAGAGCACGTTGGACAGATATTCGTGCTGTTGAAGTACGAAAATATAACCCGATTGGTGAGTTTGGTGGATGGGGTTTTCGGAGAGGGCAGAAAGGGCTGGCTTTTTCAGCTCGTGGTAATATGGGCTTACAACTTACCTTGGAAACTGGTAAGATATTACTTATTGGAACCCAAAATCCAGTAGAAATCGAACAGCTGCGCTTATCTCAATTCTTAAAAAATGAAAGTTAAACAGATTTTTCAGAATCCATTTGCGGAATTGCCGGAGTGGAAACTATTCTTTGCTGGTGTTATCGGATTTTTGTTATCAAGCTATATTATTTATTTATCGGGCCAGCAGTTTAATGGATTTATGCATTTCTATCAACCAGATATAGGGGTTTCCATATGGGCTGTCTTGGGCGTTCATGCCTGTATGGTTTTGGCTCCTTTTACATTTCTTTACGGTGCAGGGTTGTTATTAAACAGAAAGACCAGAATCATTGATGTCATGAATGTCGTTTTGATTATACCATTTCCGCTCTATCTTGCCTTATTTTTAGGGAAATTGTTAAACCAGGATAAATTCACGGATCAAGTATTAAAAGCAGTGCAAAACGGCGATCATACATTGGCCGGAGTTGATAAAACTGAGCTATTTTTATTTGGTATGTTTGGAATAATCAGTTTGTTATTGCTATTCTACCAATTCTATTTATTGGTTAAGGGTATGAATGTAGCCGTTAATAATAAGAAGATTGAAATCAGTATAGTATTTGTGGCATTATATTTTATATTGGATTTATGCATACAGTTTAATTTCTAGTAAAAAACGACAATGAGAAAATTTTTATATCTATTTATCATTTGTTTTCATTTTTCATGTACCCACGCGCAGACATTTGATGGCTCATGGAAGGGCGAGGTTAAGGTTTCGGGGCAGAAGCTGCTGCTGGTGTTCAACATTCAAAAAGATAGCACAGGGAAGTGGAATGGAACCTTTGAGAGTCCGATGCAAACAGCGCAGAAATTTGCAATCACTCAAATACGTATAGAGCACGATTCCATTTGGATGGACGTTAGGAATATAGGTCTTCTGTATGCTGGCTTTTTAGACCGGGATAAAGATGTTATGAAAGGAGTGATGAAACAAGGTCCTTTTGAATCTGCTATGATTTTGGTACGAAGCGAGAACGAACAGAGTGGGCTTTCTCGTAAGCAGGATGTTTTCCCCCCTTATAGCTATATGGAAGAGGAAGTTTCGTTTAGAAATAGTGCAGGCAATGCATTTCTGACGGGCTCTCTGACTTATCCTAAAAATGGAGGGCCATTTCCTGCGGTGGTATTAGTCAATGGTAGTGGTCAACAAAATAGAGATTCTGAGGTGTTTGGTCACAGGCCATTTAAGGTGCTTGCTGATCATCTTACGAAAAACGGTTTTGCCGTATTACGTTACGATGACAGGGGAGTAGGTGGCTCCAAAGGAGAAGTTAATTTAGCGACAACGATTGACTTCGCTTCTGATGCTAACGCTGCAGTTGATTTTCTAAGCAAAAAAGCTGTAGTTGATGTGGATAAAATCGGGATGATTGGCCATAGTGAGGGAGCGCTAATTGCCGAAATCGTGGCATCCGAAAATAGTAAAGTAAACTATATTGCACTCCTGTCTGGACCTGTGATCAAAGGAGATTCTTTGCTGATTTTACAAAGCTATGCTTTAGGAAAAGCGGGCGGATTATCTGAAGCTGCATTGCAGACCAATAAAGCAAATAATCGAAAATTGTATACTATTCTATTGAAAGACGAGCCACCAAAGGCGTTGGCCGAATCGTTGGAAAAAGAACTTATTCAGCAAAATAACGGGAATCCACTGTCTCCTGATATGAAGATTAAACTTAGTCCAATGATGAGCCCCTGGTTTAGAACGTTTCTTCGCATCGATCCAGCTTATTATCTGAAGCAGGTGAAAGTACCGATTTTCGCTTCCTTCGGCGGAAAGGATGTTCAAGTCCCGGCGAATGAAAACATCTATTGTCTGCAACACCTGCATTTAAACACCACCGACGTCATCATTAAGGATTATCCTAATTTGAATCACCTTTTTCAAAATGCGCAAACAGGAAAAATTGAAGAATATTTTGAAAACTCAGAGAGCTTTAATGAACAATTGATGGATGACCTTACGAAATGGCTTAAACTGAAGACAAATTGATTTAATCAACTGAATGCCGCGAATCTTAATATTTTTTCCGGATCAAATAAGCTTAAAGAAATCGGGACCATTTAATCGTACATTAAATGGTCCTGACTATATTAGATCAACCTGACTGTATTAGAACAAGGGATATCTCTTTGAAGTGCGCTATTCCAGTTAGGGTGTTGTATTGGCGACAGGAAGTATTTTCCCATTGAAATAGTGATGCCCATTTTGAGCGAAATCTGCAATATAGCGTCCCATTTCAAAGGCTAAAGTACCCGCTTCAACGCCTGGAAAAGCAGCTTCGAACATTTCAGTCTGTGCAGATCCTAAGGCTAGACAGTTCACTTTAATTCCCTTTTCCTTAAATTCCTCTGCTAAGCATTCTGTAAGCACTGCTAATGCAGCTTTGCTGGTTGAATATGCCGAAAGTCCGGGAAACTTCATGGATCCCTGAAATCCGCCCATACTGCTAATATTGACAATATGTGAGCCTGATTGCATCATGGGAACAACGTGTTGGATCATATTGACGTGTCCCATCACATTGGTTTGTAGCATTTCAGCAAAATCCTTTCCATCAGTTTCCATAAATGGCTTATTGATGAGTGCTCCAGCATTGTTAATCAAGATATCAACCTTATCAAATTTTGATTGGATGAAGGGAACAAGAGTAGCATAGTCATCGTAGACAATCTCAAATTGGGCCGGATATAAAGTGCCACCATCATAATTTAGCTGACCGGCAATTTCATGAAGTTTTCTCAGTTTGTCCGCTGATCTAGCCAATGCAATTACTTTATTGTCCTTTTTAGAGGTCAAATCCAGTACCGCTTCAAATCCAACACCACTGCTTGCGCCTGTAATAATAATATTTGCCATGTTTATTCTTCTAGTTTTTGACTTTGTTCAACTTCTTCTGCGGAAGGTAATTTGTCCTCTCCAATTGCCTGCGGATGAAAGATAAAGTAAATCCCCGAAAGAGCAACGAGAGCGGAAATAATATAAAATAATAAGGTGATCAAAACCGCATTGTGAGAGTCTACCTGGAATATGCCAGCTCCCCACATAATCACAAGTTCACGCATGCCCAATCCCCCAACAGAAAACGGAATGATTGAAACCAAAGAAGATGCAAGGAATAAAAATAGGTACGGAGAGAACTTACCGCTAAAACCTAAGGCATAAAGAATGAGAATTGCTGCGAGAACCTGCATTGATTGTACACCAATAGCCTTTAAATGTGCTCTTAGAAATGTTGCCTTGTATTCCTTAAAGAACTTGGTTACGATAAAGTAATAGAGAACGCTCCCTATAATAAATAATATGATGGTCAGATAGTTTGGAATCCCTAGCTGTGGCATATAGGTAACCAGCGCTGCAATGATTAGGCATAGTGCCCATAGTCCGCTTAATCTATCTAAAAATAAGGCTGTAAATAATTTTCGTCCTTTAATATTGAATCGTTTCCTGAGGAAGAATATCTTATAACCATCTCCCCCAACGCCACCTGGTAAAATGAGGTTGTAAAATAAGCCAAGTTGGTATAGTTTTAAATTATATTTTTCCGTAACATCCAGACCGATTGCCTTTAAAAAGGTCAATAAGCGCGAAGAGGAAATAAAAATAGAGATACTATAAGCAACTAGAGCAAAGAATAGATAGAGCGGATTGGAGTTGATTACCGCTTCTTTCAGATCCTTTAGAGATACCTTGCTGAATACCCAGTATAAGGCGCCCACAGTAACGACAATCTTTGCTATATTTTTGGCTATTTTTAGCCCTTTTTTTTTATCCATATAAATTATACATCCAATCTTGTTCGGCTGTAATTAGCTTTTTGGAGAATCCAAAGTTAGAAACTTTGGCGAATTGTGCAATTACACTTAAGCAATCGTTGGGTAAATTCTTGAATACAATAATATCAAATATAAAATACCAAAGATAGTAGCAAGAGAAAATAGCCAATTTAGGTCAATTCTGTTATATTTGTGCTTGAGCACAGCGATCATTAATCCAATGATGAAGCAAAATAACAAGATAGGAGCGATGAGAGCTATCTTGTTCGTAAAAGCAAGGCTGATTTGATTCAATTTGCTTTTTGCTTCCTGTCCTAAAAAAAGCGGATAAGAAGCAAAGGCCAATAAAATGATAAATAACCTTAACAGCGTTTTTGCGATTATTTTGCTTATGGTATGATTTTTGGCTGTAATTTTCATGTTTTGTGGATTAATTTATCCCAAAAATACAATTTGAAATTAAAATTTATAGATATGAATCGATTCGTTTTATCATTAGCAACTATTTTTGCTACGGTGACCTTATTTTCTTGTGGAGCACAAAAGCAAGGTACATCAACTGGAAATCCTTCTTCCAACACGAGTGCAGCTTCTGGTCCAAGCGCTTCGGATTGGAAATCCGCTGTAAAAGGTACATGGACGTTGAATACAATCGATAGAGAGAATTTACCTTCTTCATTCACGATTAAAAGTGTATTTGAAGAAGCTCCTGCAGAATGTTTCGTAGGTAGTACATGGAATTTTATTGGAAATGGTAAAGGATCTATTACTTTTAATGCGCAAGGAACTTTATGTGCTCCGGGTGCATCACGTGAGATCTTTTGGTCTATCTATAATCCTGGAAAAGGCTTAGGAGAACCTCAGTTTCAATTTAAAAAGATTTATGCAGGCGATAAAGCGAAGAACGTAACAACAGGTTACCGTTTGGATTTATCTTATTCGGATGGGAATAAATTAGTTATGCGTATGCCATTGACTGTTGCTAACGGAGAAGCCTATTTGGTGTTTAATTTTACGCGTTCGAACTAAACGTAAACGATAAAAGAAGAATAACAGAAAGCTATAGGAATTCCTATGGCTTTTTTTGTTTAAAATTTAATACTTTTACACTCCCAATTCATTATGATTTATTCGTGTCATAGGCTGCGGAATTTACCGATACAGTGAAAAAGCCAATTATGCATGATAATCTTGTGGGCGGATAAGCTTATTTTAAGTATGAAAATGGGATATATACCTAACGATTTCGTCAGGTATTGCTTAATCTAGAGAGAAACATGGCTGAACAAAACACGAAAACTGCTTTAATAACAGGTATAACAGGACAAGATGGTGCCTATCTAGCAGAATTCCTATTGAAGAAAGGTTACAAAGTACACGGTTTAAAGCGTCGCAGTTCTTTATTCAATACAGATCGTATTGATCATCTTTATCAAGATCCCCATCTTGACAATAGAAATTTCACATTGCATTTTGGTGATTTGACGGATTCAACCAACTTAATCCGTATTATACAGGAAACACAGCCTGACGAGATTTACAACCTTGCGGCGCAATCTCATGTAAAAGTTAGTTTTGATACGCCGGAATATACTGCAAATGCCGATGGTATCGGTACATTGCGGATTCTTGAAGCAGTCAGATTATTGGGAATGATTGAGAAAACCCGTATCTATCAGGCTTCTACTTCCGAGCTTTATGGATTGGTGCAAGCGGTTCCACAAAGTGAAACGACACCTTTTTATCCGCGAAGTCCTTATGCTGTAGCAAAAATGTACGGTTATTGGATTACTGTCAATTATCGTGAAGCCTATAAGATGTATGCTTGTAATGGAATTTTATTCAATCACGAGAGCCCTGTAAGGGGAGAGACTTTTGTGACACGTAAAATCACCAGGGCTGTAGCAAAAATTGCGCTAGGACTTCAGGATAAATTATATCTTGGTAATCTGTCGGCACAACGCGATTGGGGGCATGCTAAAGATTATGTAGAAGCAATGTGGTTGATTCTACAACAAGAAACCGCTGAAGATTTTGTGATTGCTACAGGTGTGACAACAACTGTAAGGGACTTTGTTCGCATGGCTTTTGCAGAATTGGGAATTGAGATTGAGTTCAGTGGAAAGGGAGAGCAGGAGAAGGGGGTAATTATCGATATTGACGAGGAGCGCCTAGCCCAGTTAAATATTGATAAATCGCTGATTAAATTTGGTCAGACTGTTGTCAAAGTTGATCCAGCATATTATAGGCCAACTGAAGTCGATTTACTAATTGGTGATCCGACTAAAGCAAATACAAAACTTGGATGGACGCCAAAATATGATCTTCAGATGTTGGTAACAGATATGGTACAATCCGATCTTCACCTGATGAGAAAGGAAGAATACTTAAAACAAGGCGGATTTGAGACCTTGAATTATTTTGAATAATTCATAATTGGTAATAAAAAATAAAACTGGAATAATTTTTGTTTAAACATTCAATAGTATAAATTTACAGATTTATACCTATGAATATGACAGTATATTATGATAAATTCAGAAGTTGTTTCGAGTAAGAAAGAAGAAGAGAAGAAGAAAGATTCTTCGAAGATTTACTTCTTTATCATTGCGATAGCAGCATTACTTGCAACGAATATATATTTTTATGTCAAGTTTAAGACTAATGGTGAAAAGGTCTATACACTTACAGTAGAAAAAGAAAATTTGCAGGTACAAATCGATCGTATTGAAGCTGAATTGGATAAAATTGATGTAGAAAATGTTCAATTGACTCCAGAGATGTCCGTGCAGAAGGATGATTCTAGAGCTGAGATCGCAGAGCTTCGTAAAAAACTTGAAAATAAGAGTATTACAGCAAAAGATATCGATGAAGCACAGCACAAGATCAATCAGCTTAAGAAGCAGGTGGATACTTATCGTGTCAATGTGCAACGGCTGATTCAGGAAAATCAGATTTTATCGAAACAAAACTCCAACTTGAACGAATCTGTTGTCGAAAAAGAAAAACAGATTACTTCATTAGTTACATCAAATTCGGATCTGAAAGAGAAGGTTGCGACTGCTTCAGCATTAAAGGTTTCAAGCATCAGTATAAATGGCCTTGAAGTCAAAAAGAATGGAAAGGAATTTGTAGAAGAACGTGCTAAAAAAATCGATAAGTTAAAAATCAACTTTACCATTGCTGATAATCCGTTGGCTAAAAGTGGAGAACGCGATATATATGTTAGAATTATCGATCCACAGGGAAATCTGGTCGTGCAAGGTGATAATATTTTCTATGTACATGGCGAGAAATTACAATATACTTTTAAACACAATATTTTATTTACCAACAAAGGTGAAGACTATATCGTCTATTGGGCAGCAGAAGAAGGATTCTCTAAAGGGGCCTATACGGTTTTATTATATGAAGATAATGCAATCATGGGACGATCTACTGTTGTATTGCGTTAAAAATAGATACACTATAAACAAAAAAGCT